>NZ_JBSSCZ010000023.1:0-59742 GCF_054060215.1 Thermostichus sp. OS-CIW-30
GTAAACCAGCCTAGAGGTTCGTGGTTGGCTTGCCAACTGCAGGGCTGCCGAAAGCCCGCCCTGTACTGCGAAGCAGTCAGGGTCGGGTAGTTTACCCTCACCTGATATGAAAGCTCAGCTTCCGGTGACGATTTTGACAGGTTTTTTGGGCAGTGGCAAAACCACGCTGCTCAAGCGCATCTTGGAAGAGGAGCATGGGTTGCGCATTGGGGTTATCCTCAACGAGTTTGGCGAGATTTCCATCGATGGCGAGTTGGTCAACATGCCCGAGGGGGGGCTGATGCAGCTCAACAATGGTTGCCTCTGCTGCACGGTGCGAGAGGATTTTGAACGGGCGGCCCGCCAGCTGCTCCAGCATGCCCAGGCGTTGGACTATCTGGTGGTGGAAACCAGTGGGGTGGCGGATCCCAGGCAGGTGACCGAGCTATTTGTGCAGAGGGTCTTTCATGAGGAGTTGCGCCTGGATGGCGTGGTGACCTTGGTTGACGGTGCCGAATACTGGCGCAATTTCCAGCGCTCGCAAACCGCCGCCCACCAGATCGGCAGCGCTGACATTTTGTTGCTCAATAAGGTGGATTTGATCTACGAAGCCGAACGAGAGCGGATCCTTCTGGATCTGCGCCGCTACAACCCCGCTGCCCCTTGCCTGCTCACCACCCATGCCCAGGTGCCCTTGGCCCGCATCTTGGATGTGCATGCCTTTCGTCCGGAATTGTGGGATCCCAGGCTCCCCAATGCAGAGACTGAGGCCCACCATAGCCATCACCTCGAGGAAGACGGGATCCAATCGGTGAGCTTTCAACTGCAGCAGCCGCTGGATTTGGCGGCTTTTCGCGATTGGCTACAAGACATGCCCGAGACCCTTTTTCGCGCCAAGGGGGTGCTGTCGGTTCTGGATGAGCCGCAGCGGGTTATCTTCCATCAAGTGGGCCAGCGGCAAACCCTTTTTCTGGAACGGGACTGGGATCCCGATGAGCCCCGCTTGTCCAAAATTGTGTTGATTGGCAAAGGGCTGGAGCCGGAACAGCTGGCTGCCGGCCTCAGCCGGGTGTGCGGGGCAACCGCCGCTGGCTAAGGATCCTCTTCAGTTTTTTCGGTTTTTGGATTGGGTGATCTGGGATGGCTCGCAGCAAACTTTCAGAGCAAGAACAACAGCAAATTGTTAGCGCCTACCGCGGCTCGGCAGCGACCGCCGTCGAATTGGCGGAGCAATTTCAGGTGAGCATCACCACCATCACCCGCGTGTTGAAGGAAAATATCGCTGCCGATGAGTATCAGCGGTTGATCCATCTCAAACGCTCGGCTGCCCGCCGCAAAGACATGGGGGAAAAAGCTGTTGTTGGCGGGATCCCAGCCCCAGAGCAGCAGATTTTGCCGCTGGAGCCGGAGCTGCCTTCTCCATCTCCCTTGCCGGAGCCCCCCGCAGAGCCGAACGCAAACGACGAAGGCGAGGATAACACCGCTGGAACAGAGTCTCTGCCAAAACTGCCCCCAGAAGAACTGCCGTTGGCGGCTGAGCTTCAGGAAGATGTGGAGGATGTCGGGGAAGAGGATGAGGAAGAGACCGAAGAAGACCGTGACCTCGAAGACGAGGATGAGGACGACCCTGACTATCTCCTAGAAGATGAAGATGGGCCAGAAGAGGATCCCCTCACCGATCCCGGCTATCAAATTCAGGTATTACCCCTGGAAGAGCTCACCCTACCGGAAACCTGCTATGTCGTTGTTGACCGCTACCAAGAACTGACCACCCGCCCTCTCAAAGAATTCTTTGGCTCGGGATCCCTGCCCATCGAAGGGATGGATAACGCCAATACGCTGCCGATTTTCGACAGCCACAAGGTGGCCCGCCGCTTTTCCGAAATGAGCCGTCGGGGCAGCAACACCTACCCACCCTACCGGGTAATCCAGTTTCCCGGCTACATTCTGGAGATTGTGCGCACCCAACTGCAAAAGAAAGGCATCACCCATCTGCTCATGGATGGGCAGATCTACAGTCTTTGACAGGATCCTCAAGCTCAGAAGTGGGGGACTCCTGTTACTGGCGCAGGTTGGCAACACTACGTGAACGCCAGCCGCACTTCCTGTTTTAGCCTACCTCGCCACAGCAGCAGTACCCGTCTCTTCGGACATTTGGACTGCCCCCGCCCCCACGGGCTTATGGATCGCTCCTCAGCTCCCCACTCACACTGATGGAACCAAAGGCTCATGCCGTGACATACTCCCGCACTCATGCTGATGCAAAGCGCTCCGCGCCGCTAAAGCGAGAGAGGGCCGGGCTTCTCGGCGGCCTAGCTAAGCCTTGTAGCAGGCAGAAATACGCAAAGTTTGTGATCATTCCACAGCCGTCGCCGCGTATTCCAGCTCCTCTTCCACCACTTCCGGTGGGGCCTCTGCCGCTTGTCCTTGCTTAGCGGCCAGCAGTTGCTCACGGTACTTGGCTGCCATTTCCTCAGCCTTCTCGTAAACCAGCTTGGGATCCCGAATCATGTCGCCGGGATTGGGCTCCAGTTGCTTGGTGGACAGCGAGATCCGCCCCCGCTCCGCATCTAGATCGATGATCATCACCTTCACTTCGTCGTTGACGTTGAAGACGCTGTGGGGCGTGTCAACATGATCGTGGGAGATCTCGGAAATGTGCAGCAGGCCGGAGACGCCGCCAATATCGATGAAGGCACCATAGGGCTTGATGCCCCGCACCGTGCCAACCACCACCTCGCCCACTTCCAGCTTGTTCATCTTCCGCTCCACCAAGGCGCGGCGATGGCTCAACACCAGGCGGTTGCGGTCTTCGTCCACCTCCAGAAACTTCAGGGGCAGCTCTTCGCCCACCAGCTCTTCTTTTGGCTTGCGGCTGCTGATGTGGGATCCGGGGATAAAGCCCCGCAGCCCCTCAATCCGCACCAGGGCTCCACCTCGGTTGGTAGCAAAAATGGTTGAGCGAACGGTGGCATCTTCTTTCTGGAGCTGCCGTACCCGTTCCCAGGCCCGCATGTACTCGATGCGGCGGATGGAGAGGGTCAGCTGTCCCTCTTCGTTTTCTTCGGTGAGGATAAAAAACTCGCGGGTTTCTCCCGGCTGCAGCATCTCGTGCGGGTCTTCCAGGCGGCTAATCGACATCTCCTGGAGCGGCAGAAAGGCAGCCGTTTTGGCCCCAATATCGATCAAAGCACCGCGTGGCTCCACCGAGAATACTGTACCCGCCACAATTTCGCCAGGGCTGAAGTGATAGTCGTACTTATCCAGAAGGGCGGCAAAGTCTTCAGTGGTAAAACCTACATCGGCAGCAGTGAATCGACTCATAGGGGTGCAGTAACAGATCAGTTGCGCGGGATAAAGGGTAGAAGGCCAATCGAGTTTGGCAGGATCCCACTTCCACTTTCCCACCTGGGGAGGATGTGGCTGGGAAATACCATCGTAGCTTAGAGGAGCGTCTTTTGTGGCAAGTTTCCCGGCATCTTGCCAAGCTGAAAGATAGAAGATTCGGAGGAAGAGCAATTGCACTTTATCGACCAAGCCGAAATTGAAGTGCAAGGGGGAAATGGCGGGGATGGCATCGTTGCCTTCCGCCGTGAGAAGTATGTGCCGGCTGGGGGGCCATCCGGCGGCAATGGCGGGCGGGGCGGCTCGGTGATCTTGGTGGCCGATCCCGGCCTGCAAACTCTGTTGGATTTTCGCTTTCAACCGGTGATCAAGGCGGAACACGGGGCCAAAGGGGGGCCCAACCATCGCAGCGGGGCCAGTGGTGCGGATCGGCTGGTGCGGGTGCCCTGCGGTACTGTGGTGTTCAATGCGGAGACGGGGGAATTGTTGGGCGATCTGGTGGGCAAGGGGGATCAATTGCTGGTAGCCCGTGGGGGCAAAGGCGGCTTAGGCAATGCCCATTTTTTGAGCAACCACAATCGCGCCCCCCGCCAATTCACCAAGGGCGAAGCGGGAGAACGGGTGCGCCTGCGCCTGGAGCTGAAGTTGATTGCCGAGGTGGGCATTGTCGGCCTGCCCAATGCGGGCAAGTCCACTCTGATTTCGGTGGTCTCCTCTGCCCGGCCCAAGATTGCCGACTACCCCTTCACCACGCTGCAGCCCAATTTGGGAGTGGTGCCCCATCCATCGGGAGATGGGGTGGTGTTTGCCGATATCCCGGGGCTGATCGAGGGGGCGCACTTGGGGGTGGGGCTGGGCCACGAGTTTTTGCGCCATGTGGAGCGCACCAGGGTACTGATTCATTTGGTGGATGGCACGGCGGCGGATCCCGTCAAGGATTACCAGATCATTCAGCAGGAGCTGCGCGCCTACGGCCACGGGTTAATCGATAAGCCACAAATCCTGGTTTTGAACAAGATCGATGTTCTGGATCCCCAGCAGGTTGCCGAGCGCGCCCAGAGGCTGTCTGCTGCTGCCGGCACTTCGGTGGTGACCATTTCTGCGATTGCCAAGCAGGGGCTGGATGCCCTCTTGCAGCGGGTGTGGCAGTGCCTGGGTCGGGGATCCCAACAGCCTGCGCGGTTGGATCTTGTGGGGGCAAAATCCATCCAGTCCTAGGGCAGAAGAATCTTAGAATAGGAAAGCCCCTGCCTTCCCAGAACCCAGAGACGAGTGGCTATGTATATCTCGGCGGAGGATCTGCCACCGGATTTGCGTCAGATCATGTTGGCCGTTGAACAGGCGGCCCAGGCGAGGGCGGGAGCGTGTGTGGAGCTGCTGATGCTCCTGCGGCTGCTGGAGGAGTTGCACCGCGCGATCCTGGAAGGTGCCTTTCGGGAGTCTTTGCCCAACACCCGTCAAGCTCTGTATCGGGTGCTTCAAGATTTGGAAGAAGCCGGCGACTGGCCCTATCTGCCCCGTCTGCACATCCAAGCCCTGATGCAACAACTGAAGGACTGGCCCGAATCTCAGGGATCCCCGCCCGCGTCGGTGCCACCGACCCCCCGCCCTCTTGTGGAAAACCCCCTGGGGGGTAGCTGCTCCCAGTCTTGACCTCTTCCCATCTGCCCGATGGCCGAGTACTTTAAGCTGCATCCGCAACAGCCCCAGGCCCGTTCCATCCGGCGGATTGCGGCGGCTTTGCGGGAGGGGGCGGTGATGCTTTACCCCACCGATACGGTTTACGCCATTGGCTGCGACGCGACCCACAAACAAGCAGTGGAGCGGGTACGCCGTATCAAGCAGCTCTCCAACGACAAGCCTCTTACCTTTTTGTGCCCTTCTCTCTCACGCATTGCCCACTATGCCCAGGTAACCGATTCGGCCTATCGGCTGATGCGGCGGCTGATCCCGGGCCCGTTTACGTTTCTGTTGCCGGCCACCAAGCTGGTGCCCAAGTTGGTGATGGAGCCCAAACGGAAAACCACCGGCATCCGCGTGCCCGACTCGGCCATTTGTCAGGCTTTGCTGGAAGAGTTGGGCAATCCAATTGTCTCCACCTCTGCCAAGCTGGGGGGGGATCCCGTCGGATCCCTGGACTTAAGTTCTGGGCAAGCCTGGGAGTGGGAGAGCGACCCCTGGGATGAGGGTGGGATCTTTGCGGCTGAAGAGATGCGGCAGTTGGAAAAACAGGTGGATCTGGTGCTGGATGACGATGCCCCCCGTCGGGCCAAGGTCTCTACGGTAATTGACTTGACGGGATCCGAGCCGCTGGTGGTGCGGGCCGGGCTGGGGTATGAGCAGGTGGCAGATCTGAACCTGAAACTGGTGGGAGAAGACGGTTAAGGGCAGAGGGATCCCGCGTTCTCTAAAATAGGGTCAGTGCCTTCGGAGTGTGCCCATGTCTGAGGCCCTGGCTCAGCAAAAATCGGCTCTGCTGCACCTACTGGAGGCGACCGACCGGGGCCGGAAAGTTTCCCCTGACCAAAAAGCCCAGATTTTGTCTCAAATTGCCGTCCTAGAAGCGCTCAACCCCACCCCCAAGCCAACATCGGCTCCTGAAGGGTTGGAGGGGAACTGGCTCACCCTATTTACCACGAGCACAGCTCTGCTGCGGCTGGCACAGTTGCCTTTTTTGACCACCGGCGAGATCTACCAGTGTATTCGGGCCAAGGCTGGACGGGTCTTCAACGTGGCGGAGATCCAGGGATCCGGCTGGCTGGGGGCTTGGGTGCCACGGGGAATCTTGGCGGTATCGGCACGCTTTTACCCCGAATCGGAGCGTCGGGTGAGGGTGATTTTCGAGCGATTGGTGTTCGGATCCCAAGCTTTGATGAGCTACGAGATCGAGAGTTTTCTCGATTTGCTCGAGCAGGCTCCGGAGCGGATCCCGGCTATTCAAATCGATATTCGCCGCCGCGAGCCAACGGGTTGGCTGGATATCACCTATTTAGATGAAGACTTGCGGCTGGGTCGGGGCAGCGAGGGGAGTGTATTTGTTCTAAAGCGGGTCGGCTAGTCGGAGGATCCAGAGGACTCCGTTTCCGCCCTTTCGTGAGATGGGTTTTGGGTTAGGGTGAAGCCTATTTCCTGGAGAACTTGCAAGGCGCGGTAGGACTCTCGCAAAGTTTGCAGCTCCTGTTGAGTTTGCTCCAGTTGCCGGGCCCATTCTGCCTGTTGGGAGCGCAACTCTCGATTTTCCAATTTTTTGCGCTGCAGGATGCGCTTGAGTTTTTGCTGCTGCTGCTGGAGTTGAGCCCGCTCTGCTTCTGCGTGTTGCAGTTGGGTCCTTTGGCGTTCCAATTCTATTTTCAGGGTGGTGACCTGGGATTGAAGTTGGCGGAGCTTTTGGCGCAGCGCTTGCTCTGGCGTGGGTTTGGTCGACTCGGAGCTTGGAGAAGGGGAAGATGTTTGTAGGTTTTGCAGATGCTGTTGTAACTGTTGGGCTTGGGCCTGCAGGACTCGAGACCGTTGCTGCTCGCTGCGCAGTTGGGCTTGGGCGCGTTCACAGGTCTGGATTTCGGCTTTCACCCGCTGCTTGATGCGGTCAAGGATCTTTTGATGGCGGAGCTGGGTTTGCCGGATCTCCTGAGCCACCTGCCAAGGGCGAGGATCCCCCTTAGGTTGTCGTGGCTCGCCGCCGTGGTCGGCAGGATCAAAGGGAGATAGGGTCGCCACCAGCGATTCTCGAAAGTCGCTCCAGGAAGCCGATTGCAGACCCATCTGAACCACCCGCCAGGCCCCATAGGAGGCCCCAGCGGCAGCCAGGATCCCAGGGATCCCGGCCAGGGAGAGGGAAACCTTGGGCAGGGTGGGCAGGATCTGATCCAGCAGCCCCACCACCAGGGCGAAAACAAAGATCCCGCTCCCCACGGCAGCGGCACCTGAAACCCAAGAGGAGCGGGAGAGCATCATCGTTTTTTCGTCATCACAACCGCTAGAGCGGGAAAACCAGGTTCAAAAATTGCCTGTCTGCACTCAGTTTATCCCGCCAGCAGCCTCTGTTTCCCTCTTAGGGCACCTGCCATGCCCGTTGGTGGTAGCCCTCTAATTGGGCCCAGGGATCCCCAGCCGCTGCGTGGGTGTGGCCGTGCTGAGGGTGATGGTGAGAATGAGGGTGGTGATGGGATCCATGCCCGTGATGGTGGTCATGAGGCTCGTGAGGGTGGTGATGGCTGGATCCAGCTCTGACCTCTGCGCTCACGGCCAGGCGAAACTTGCACAGGTGGCAGTTCATCGGGGTTTGGCCCTGCAGGGCTTCCTGCTCCAGTTGCTGCAGGCTGTGCAGCACCGTGTCCACAAGGCCCAATTCCGGCAGCATCAGCCAGTCGATTTCCGGCTGTCGTTGTCGTTGTTGTTCCACTGCCGCCTCAATTTTTTTCACCAGCACTCCGGTAAACAGGAAGTAGGGCAGCACGATCACCCGGCGCGGATGCCAGGACAAGGCCCGCTCCAATCCCACGGGCAGGCGGGGATGGGTAATGCCGATAAAGCAAGTTTCCACAGCGGCAAACCCAGATCCTTCCCAAAGCAACCGGGCCAGTTTACAGGCTTCGGCATTGGCCTCGGGATCGCTGGAGCCGCGACCCACAAACAGGAGCACGGTTTCTGCTTCTGGGATCCGCTGCGGTTGGGCGGCCATCAAAGCGGCCAATCGGTCTCGCAGCAGTTGCAGGATCTCGATGCGGATCCCCAACGGCCCACCGTAATGAATGCGCAACTGGGGATAGAGGGTCTGCAGGAGATCCAATTCCATCGTCACATCGAACTTGTTGTGGCGGGCCCCAAACAGCAACAGCGGCAGGACCACAATCTCTTGCCACCCTTGGGCCAAGCACTGCTCTACCCCCTGGGCAATGGTTGGCTGGGTCAGCTCCAGAAAGCAGGGGATCACCGGTCGATGGGGGGTGAGAGCTTGGTAAGCCTGGGCTAGCTCCAGAAAGGCTTGCTGCCCTTGGGGGTCGCGGGATCCGTGGCCGATGAGCAACAGGGGCAGGGGGACAACAGGAGACTGCACAACCGCAAGCGGAGGGGAAACACTGAGGGTATTCAACACAAAAAACTCCGTTCCTTGTGAATCGCAAGGGGTACAGGACAACGGCAGGTGGGTGTTCTGGCTGAGGGAGGGATCCCATCACAGTTGCGTCACAGTGGCGGACTTGCACCGCGCTTTCCCCAGTCTGCCTGAGCCTTTTAGGTTAGCTTGCCGCTTGTCGTTCACCAAGCCCCCTGGGGGGGATGTCCTTGTCTGCCAGAAGATAGCCCTGAGGCATGAGCGGTACGGCAGACTCATGCTCAAAGGGCAGCAAAACTGTTGCCGCGCTAATCCCCCTTGCCCCTGGGAGAGGGCCTAACGCCGGCCCGCTGGTCTGGGGGGCTGAAAGTGTCGCAGGCGCAGGGCATTGGCGACCACCGAAACGGAACTCAGGGCCATGGCTGCCCCCGCCAGCATAGGGTTGAGCAACCAGCCTGTAAAGGGATAGAGCGCCCCAGCGGCAATCGGGATCCCCAGCGTATTGTAGATAAAGGCGAAGAAGAGGTTCTGGCGGATGTTGTTGAGGGTGGCCCGGCTGAGTTGAATGGCTGTGGCGACTCCGCGCAGATCTCCCGACATGAGGGTAATATCGCTGGCGGCCATCGCCACATCCGTACCCGTACCGATGGCGATCCCCACATCCGCTTCTGCCAGAGCCGGAGCATCGTTAATGCCATCTCCCACCATCGCCACCCGCCGTCGCGGTTGTCTTAGGCTGCGTATGTAAGCTGCCTTCTGATCCGGACGGACTTGGGCAATTACCCGCTGAATGCCTGCTTGCCGAGCAACCGCTTGGGCCGTGGTGGGGTTATCCCCGGTTAGCAGGATCACCTCTAGACCCATCTGTTGCAGCTGTTGCACTGCCTCAGGAGAGGTGGGTTTGAGCGGATCGGCAATGGCCAACAGCCCCACCAGGCTCTGGGATTGGGCTACGCCGATCACCGTTTTGCCCTGGCTTTCCCAGGTCTGAACCCGCTCTGACCAAGAGGGATCCCAAGGGATCCCCATCTCCTGTAGCCAGCTCAGCCGACCGATGCAGATCCACTGGTCTTCCACCCAGGCTTCTGCCCCACTGCCTATCCTTGCCTGAAAATGCTGGGCAGGAGGGATCACAATTTTTTCGGCTTCGGCTTTCTGCACTACCGCCTGGGCCAAAGGATGTTCCGAGTGCCGCTCCACCGCCGCTGCCAGGCGCAACACCGCCAGGGGAGAGGAGCCGTGGGCCCAAATATCGGTGACGGTAGGGCGACCTTCGGTCAGGGTGCCGGTTTTGTCCAAGACCACCGTGCGCAAGTGGTGGGCCAATTCCAGGCTGTCGCCACTTTTCACCAGGATCCCCAATTCTGCCCCTCGTCCCGTGGCCACCAGGATCGAGGTGGGGGTTGCCAACCCCAGCGCACAAGGGCAGGCGATGATCAGCACCCCAATCGTGTTCACCAAGGCCAGCGTCAGGTTGTCCGCCAACACCCACCAGAGCACGAAAGTTAGAACTGCCACCCCGATCACTGCCGGCACAAACCAGGCAGTCACCCGATCCGCCACCTGTTGAATTGGGGCTTTGGATCCCTGGGCTTCCTGCACCAGGCGCACGATCTGGGCCAGAACCGTGTCTTTGCCCACCCGCCGCGCCTCCATCACAAAGCTGCCCGTCCGATTCAGCGTTGCCCCAATCACCTCATCCCCCGCCGACTTGAGTACAGGCAGGCTCTCGCCGGTCACCATGGACTCGTCGAGGGTGGAGGATCCCTCTAGGATTACCCCATCCACCGGCACCTTCTCTCCGGGGCGCACTCGGATCCGATCCCCCACCTGCACTTCCCGAATCGGAATATCCTGCTCCACCCCATGGCGAATTACCCTTGCCGTTTTCGGTTGCAGCCCGATCAGCTTGCGAATGGCTTCGGAGGTTTGCCCCTTAGCCCGTTGCTCCATCCACTTGCCCACCAGAATCAGGGTGGTGACCACCGCCGACACCTCATAATAGACATCCGGGTGCAGTCCTTGCCGGTGAAAATAGTCGGGGAAAACCGTTGGGAAAACAGAATAGAAAAAAGCCGCGCTCGTCCCTAAGGCCACCAGCGTGTTCATATCCGCCGAGCGCCGTTGCCAAGCGGCCCAAGCGCCTCGATAAAAATGCTTGCCCACCCAAAACTGCACCGGAGCCGTCAGCAGCAACTGCAACCCAGGATTGTGCAGCCACATGGGAAAGCCCGGGATGTCCATCCCCAGCATCATCGGCAGGGATCCGATCACCAGCACCGTGCTGATGCCCACCCCTATCGCCACCTTGAGCTTCAGTTCCCGTTCTGCGGCCCGTTGGGCGATCCGCTCTGGATCCGACAGATCGTCCAGCTGCCAATCCTCCTGGATAAGGCGCGCCCGATACCCCGCCCGCTCCACCGCCCGAATCAGCGCCTGCGGATCCACCAGCCTGGGATCCCCTTTGACGGTGGCCTGCTCACTGGCAAAATTCACTGATCCGTGGGACACCCCCTGCACCTGAGCGAGGGCCTGTTCGATGCTGCGGGCGCAGGAGGCACAGCTCATCCCTTGTAAGGCCAACTGCCAAGTGCCCTCAGGAGAAGGCGCAGAGGCCGATAGTGCAGCCGATGACCCTTTATGGGCAGACATGGCAACACCTTGTTGATGAAACGACAGCTACTCTCCACCCTGGGCAGGGCGAAGGCAGCCATCTGTACAGAAATTCAAAACAGACACCCGACCGTTCCCGGCCCAAAATTGACTAGGCCGGGGGATATCCCACCTGGGTGAGGGCCTGCCGCAAATCGCCCACAGGCCGCTCAGAAGTAATCCGCACCTGTTTGGTTTTGGGATCCCCTTCCACCTGGGCCTGGGGATCCAGTTGCCGCACCGCTTGCGCAATGGTGTCCACGCAAGCCCCACAGGCCAGCTTGGGCACCGTCAAAACAACCTGCATCTTGGAAACCCCCCCCAATGCCACTGAAAGGATGCTAAACCTTACAGTGGGCTGGAAGGTCAAGAGGGAGGCTGAGGCTCGTCCATATTCCAGCGGTAGTCCACCTGATAGCCCCGCTGTCGCCACTCTTCCTCCAGTTGCACCTGTTGGGTGAGGGCTTTGCGCAGGGAGTTGATCAGCTCTTGCGTGCGGCCTCGGTTGCCAAAATCCTGTTCCTCTACTGCCGGAAAGGTTTGCCGCTCCAACACCCGCAGCAGAAATTCGTAGTGGATATGAGCCGGCACAGGAATACGTTTCATCGATCCAAGCAATCCTTAGAGATCAATTGTTCTCGCAGAGATCCATTGATAAATGGTTTTCATTCACTGAGATGACAACAGGTGGCGCACAGCTTGGCCGGGATCCGGCTGGGTCACCAGCGCTTCCCCCACGAGCACAGAGCGCACCCCCCAGGCCCGCAACTGCTGCAGATCGGCGGGGGTATGGATGCCGGACTCGCTGACCACAGGCAGATCGCCAAGGAGCTCCGAGTGGGCGGCCAACAGGTTGCGCGTTGTGTTTAAGTCCACCGCAAAGGTTCTCAGATCGCGATTGTTGATGCCAATGAGCACCTGCCCCCTGGAGTCTTGCAGTTGGGGCAAACGCAACACCCGCTGCAACTCTTGGGAGGTGTGCACCTCCAGCAGAGCCGCCATGCCCAATTGCCGAATCAGCTTGAGAAAGTAGCCCAAATCCGCATCGGAGAGAATGGCGGCAATCAAGAGCACCGCATCTGCCCCCAGGCTGCGGGCCCAGAGGATTTGGTAGGGGTAGAGGATGAACTCCTTGCAGAGGATGGGGATCCCTACTGCCTGACGGATCCGGCGCAGATACTCGCCGCTGCCCTGAAAGAACCGCTCATCTGTGAGCACCGAGAGGCAACTGGCCCCACCGGCCTCATAGCTCTGGGCAATGGCCACCGGGTCAAAGGGATCCCGGAGAACGCCGCGGCTGGGAGAGGCTTTTTTGACCTCGGCAATCACAGAGATAGGGTGAGGCGACTGGGTGAGGGCCGCCACAAAATCCCGCACCGGCGGGGCTTGATCCAGTTGCCGTTGCAATTCCTTGAGGGGAAGCTGCTCCCGTTGGCGCTCCACCTCCTGCTCTTTATGCCAGACGATCGCTTCCAAAATGTGGCGCGGTTTGGCTTCCGGCGCTGTTGTCTGGTACACCTGAGAGGCTACGACCACCGGCGGGGCAGGAGAACGCCGACGAATAGAAAGCGGCTCACCTTGCAGCTCCATACAAACCCTGAGCGGAACCCTACACCACACCCTAGACTACCTTAGTGCTCCGCCACCGGTTTGAATAGCTACCCCGGACATCCCCAAAACTCATCTGGCGAAGGCGTTTTTTTTACCCTATGGTTGAGTCTAGAAAGGTGGTGTAGTCTTTATGCGCCTCGGCGAGCCATGTTCTGGCGGCCGTCCATTTTTCCCCGGCCAGGGGCAATGGCTCGGTGGGGTCAAGGCTGGTGCTGTCCATGCTGTTTTAGAGGAGTTCAGGCGTGCTGTACCTAGCAGAGCTATCCAAGCCGATTGGATTTGCCAAGTCGTCTCTGCAATTGCTGGCCAAGCAGCAGCAGGACAATACCTGGGTGGCCGTGAACGAAGAATCCATTACTTTGGAAGGCCGCATCGCCCAGGAGGCCGGGCGCTTCAAGGATGGGTCATTGGTGCTGGCGGAAATCTCCGGCAACCGTCAGGTCGCCCGCATCAGCGAAGCCGCTCGCCAACTGGTGACCTATCTGCAAAACTTCAGCCAACTTCAGCTCAGAGCCCGCAGCCAGGAAGAGGAGATCGAGGTTTGGAAACAGTCCCTCACCTTTCAGGCGCATGAGCTTAAACGCCGCGAGATGGATCTGGCAGCCCAAGAAGAAGAGGTGCAGCGGCTGTACGAGCAGTACAAGAGTGTAGAGGAAGATCGCAAACTCCTGGACAGCCTCAAAGAGGAACTGGCAGCCCAGCAAGCTTACTTAGCTGAACAACAGCGCCTGATCGGAGAGCAGCGGGAAGCTCTGAATCGGCAGCGGCAAGAGTTGGAAGCCCAGTTGCAAGAAGCTCGCTCCAGCCGCTTGGGGGAGGCAGAAGCAGCGCAGCTACAGGCTTTGGTGCAGCAGCTCCAGGAGACTCTACATCCGGCTGGGGATCCCTTGGCGCTTCTGCAGAGCTTGAAAAGCCACATTCAGCAGCAGCAGGAGCACTTGAATCAACAGATTGCCCAACTGGAAGCAGAACGTCAGCAGGCCCAGGCCCGGCAAGACGAGCTGGATCGAGACTACCGCGCTTGGCAAGAACGCCACACCGCTTGGTGGGGATCCCGACAATCCCTGGAGCAAAGCCAAGCAGAGTGGCAAACTCGACAGGGATCCCTGCGAGCCCATCAAGAGCACCTGCAGAGGATTCTCCAGCAGCTGCAATCTCAAGAGAGCCTATACCAGAAAGCCTCTCGTCTGGTGCAGGAATACGACTTTATCGTCGATGGCAGCAGCAACGGCAGGGCTGGGGAGCCGGCGATCTCGGTCGAGGAGCTGGCGGCTTTGGTCAGCCAACTGCGCCGAGATTACGAGCAGCGGGCGGCCCAGGTCAGCCAGCAGCGGGCCGAACTGGAGCAAAACCGGCAAACCCTGCGGGAGCTGCAAGAGCGGCTGGCCAGCGCCTCTCCAGAGGAGCGGTTTGACATCGAGATGGATATCGACTATGCCCAGTCTGCCTGCAGTGCTTTGGAAGAAGCCCTGCTGCCTCAGGAAAAAAACCTGCAGCGAGAGTATGAAGAGTTGACCCGCCAGGAAGCCCGCCTTAGACAGCTGCAAAATCAAGCTGCTGCCCCGGTTCAGGTCGATATTGGGCCGCTCCTGGAACAGATCGGCAGCCAGAAGCAGGATCTTCTCCAAGAAAAAGGTCGTCTGCAAACCCTCATTCAACAACTGGAATCGTCCTTGCCTTCTCAGCAGGAGCAGCTCGCCCGCCAACGGCAGGAATTGGAGCAGCAGTGGCAACACCTGGAGCAAGAGGAGGGATCCCTGCGGGCGCGCGCCCAGGCCATGGCAGAAACCTGGGGTCGCCTCAATCACCTGCAGGCCACCCTCTATCCAGAGCGGGATCGGTGGGCAGCGTTGGCGGGAGAATTGGCGCAGTTGGAGACGGAGCTGAGCCAACACCAAGCCAGAAACTCCACCGCATGCGACCACGTCCAACAGGTACACTTTCTCCTGGCTACCCTCGCGCAGGCGTGAGGGAGTTCACGTTTCCTGTGGGGGGTGGGGAGAACCGGCGCAAGGGGAACTACGGCCTTAATTGAGGAAAACAAATCTGGTAAAATTCGCTAGCACCCTGCAGCCACTGGGGCTCCCAATTCTCGGGCGAGGGGACTGCAGAGGTTAGTGCGTTTTGCCCCGCTTCTTGCTTGCAGTTGCCAAGGATATTCCAGTGTGAGGTCAGCTTGTGCGAATTGCGGTCGATGCGATGGGGGGTGACTACGCTCCCGAAGAGATCATCAAGGGCGCCCTGCTGGCCCATCGGCAGCTCCGGGTCGGGATTGCACTAGTCGGTCGTCCAGATTCCCTCAAGCCCTTTCTGCCCCAACCCTTGCCTGCTGGGATCACCATTGTGCCTGCCGAAGAGGATGTGGGCATGGCGGAAGAGCCGCTGATGGTGCGCAAAAAGCCCAAAGCCTCCATCAACATCTCGATGCAACAGGTGCGCTCCAACCAAGCGGATGCCGTGGTGGCCGCCGGGAATACCGGAGCAGCGATGGCTGCGGCCTACCTGAATTTGGGCCGGCTGGCAGGGATCGATCGCCCGGCCATTGGCGCTCTTTTGCCCACTTTGAAAGGCAAGCCGGTGCTGCTGCTGGATGTGGGGGCCAATGTGGATTGCCGGCCCCGCTTTTTGGAGCAGTTTGCCCGCATGGGATCCCTCTACTGCCAGTGCGTGCTGGGGATCGAGAAGCCGCGGGTGGGCCTGCTCAACATCGGCGAGGAGCCCAACAAGGGCAATGATTTGGCTCTGGCCACCCACCAGCGTCTGGCCCAGTTGCCAGGGATCCATTTCGCCGGCAATGCCGAGGGGCGGGATGTGCTGACCGGGGAGTTTGATGTGGTGGTGTGTGACGGCTTTGTGGGCAATGCCCTCCTCAAGTTTGCCGAAAGTGTTGGCCAGGTGATCACCCAGGTGCTGCGGGAGGAGCTGCCCCGCGGCTGGCGCGGCAAGTTGGGCTGCTGGCTGCTCCGGCCCAACCTCAAGCAGGTAAAGCGGCGCATGGACTACGTGGAGTATGGCGGTGCTTTGCTGCTCGGCGTCAACGGCATCTGCGTGATTACCCACGGCAGCTCCAAGGCGCCGATGGTCTACCACGCCATTCGCCTGGCCAAAGAGGCGGCAGAACAGAAAATCCTACAGCGGCTGCAGGCGGAAATGGTTGACCCTCGCGAACCTGAATCCAACCCCAGGCGGCGCACCCGGCCCCTTCAGGTCTACTCTGGCTCTGGCCCGGAAGTGTTGCCGTTGGGATCCCTGGAAAGGACTTCCTCCCGCTGTCCCGAACCCGTGGAAGATGCCCAGCCATAGCCTCCCGACCGTGCGGCTGGTGGGGGCAGGGGCTGCCCTGCCGGATCCCTGCCTGAGCAACGACGATCTCGGCCAGATCGTCGAAACTTCCGACGAATGGATCTGGCCCCGCACCGGCATTCGTCAGCGGCGCATTCTGCCCCCTGAGCTGAGCTTGGTGGATTTGGCGGTCCAGGCAGCCAAGGCCGCTTTGGCTCAGGCCGGGATCTTGCCTCAAGACCTGGATTTGATCCTGCTGGCCACTTCCACCGGTGTCGATCGGTTTGGCTCGGCCCCTCAGGTGCAGGCAGCTCTGGGAGCAACGCGGGCGGTGGCTTTTGATCTGACGGCAGCCTGCACGGGCTTTGTCTTTGCAGTGGCCACGGCAGCGCAGTTTTTGCAAACCGGGCTGTATCGGCGGGCCTTGGTGGTGGCGGCGGATGTGCTCTCCCGTACGGTGGACTGGGCAGATCGCACCACCTGTGTCTTGTTTGGAGATGGGGCCGGGGCGGTGGTTCTAGAGGCGGGGGAAACCGGCGGGATCCTCAGCATTGAGCTGCGCAGCGATGGCAGTGGCAGCGAGCTACTCAGCTTGTCCATGGCTACAGAGGCCAAGCCCCTGGTGGGATCCCTGCAGGTGGGGCAGTATCGCTGCTGCCCCATCACCATGAATGGCCGCGAGGTGTACAAGTTTGCCGTCCAGGCGGTGCCGGAGATCATCGAGAAGGCTCTCTTTCGGGCTGGGATCCCGGCGGAGGCGGTGCAGGGATATTTTATTCATCAGGCCAACCAGCGCATTCTCGATGCGGTAGCCAAGCGCCTGCAGCTGGATCCGCAGCGGGTGGCCAGCGTCTTAGAGCATTACGGCAACACCTCGGGCGCTTCGGTGCCGATTGCCTTGGCCACTTGGATCGAGCAGGGACGCTTTGGCGCCGGCGATCTGGGGGTGATGGCGGGCTTTGGCGCCGGCCTTACCTGGGGGGCGATTGTGTTTCGTTGGGGGAAATGAATTGATGACCGTTGCCTGGATCTATCCCGGCCAGGGATCCCAAGCGGTGGGCATGGGAAGGGACTTGCGGAACTGGCAGGGAGCAGGCCAGAAGTTGGCTTTGGCCCGTGAGATGTTGGGATGGGATCCCTTAGCTCTGTCGGAAGACCAGATCCACCAGACCGGCTACACACAACCGGCTTTGTTCACCGTATCGGCCCTGTTGACGGACTATCTCTACGCCCAGGGTCAGGCTCCTGCCTGCACTGCCGGCCACAGTCTGGGCGAATACAGCGCCCTCTACGCTGCCGGCGTGTTTGATTTCGAGACCGGCCTGCGGCTGGTGGCGCTGCGGGGCCAACTGATGGAAGCTGCAGGGGATCCCCCGGGCAGCATGGCGGCAGTGATGGGGTTTGACCGCGACAAGCTGGAGCACCTGTGCCAGATGATCCCCGATGTCACCCTTGCCAACGACAACAGCCCGGATCAGGTGGTGATCAGCGGCTCAGTGGAGGGGGTGCAAGCCGTCTGTGAGCAGTTGCAGGCCAAGCGCACCGTTCCCCTCAAGGTAAGTGGCGCCTTTCACTCGCCCTTTATGAAGGCTGCTGCCGAGGAGTTTGCCCACACCTTGCGCGCTGTTGACTTTCAGCCGCCGCGAGTGCCCGTCTACAGCAACTGCACTGCCACCGCCAGCCGGGATCCACAAGCCCTTAAGCAGGCGCTGCTGGCCCAGATGACTGCCCCTGTCCGCTGGCGAGAAACCGTGTTGCAGATGGCCGCCGACGGCATCCAAGAGGTGTGGGAAATCGGCCCCGGCAACGTGCTGACGGGCTTGGTGAGGCGAACGGTGCCGACCCTGACGCGGTGCAATTTCAGCAACCTCAGCAGCTAGGGGATCTGCTATGGAGCTCCGCTAACGCGACCAGGATCCCTCCAAGTGGGATCCAACCGGCAAGCGACCCTGGGCCGGGATCTGTCCCAACAACACCTGCAGCAACGCCTGTAGAGAGACGGGGGTAGTGCCGTAGCAGGCCAAATAGACCGGGATCTGGGGCAGGGCAAAGGCGTCGTAGGGGGATCCCAAGGCCAACCCAATCACCTTTTCCGGCGGAAGGGATCCCAGTAAGTCCGCCAGCAACTCCTTCTGAAGCGGGTAACGAAACAGATCAAGGGATCCCACCAGCACTTGGTCAGCTCTTGACGCCCCTTGCAGGGTTGTTTGCAAATCCTCAGGGGTAGGCTCTGGGCTGATCTTGAGAACCTGAGCACCGGGCCAGACATTTTGGAAAAGATCCCCCAGAAGAGGCACAGGGGTAATGAGCAGCGGGTCGGGGGCTAAGGGGGGCAGGGATCCCCGCACCAGGGTGATGCTGTCTTGGGCGATTTGGCGGGCCAGCGCCTGGTGGCTTTCCAGGGTGGAAGGGGGGAAAGGGGGGCAGGGGGATCCCAGCCTGTAGCGCCGCTTCAAGGCCAAAATCCGCTCCACTGACCGATCCAACTGCTCAACCGACAAACGACCGGCACGGAACTCCCGCAGCAGATGGGCATAGGCTTCTTTTTGGATGGCCGGGGTAAAGCCGGGATCTGCCCCAAACACCAGCACATCGGCTCCTGCCTTAAAGGCCAGTTCTGCCGCTTCGGGAATGCCGTAGGTGCGGGCAATGGCCCCCATGGTCAGGGAATCCGTCAGGACAAGACCCTTGAAACCCAGCTTCTGCCGCAGCCAGCCGGACACCACCTCAGGGGCCAGCGTTGCCGGTCGCACGGATCCCAGAGCCGGCATCACCACATGCGCCGTCATCACCGCCTCTGCCCCTGCCCGGATCAAAGCCTGAAACGGGCGCAATTCCGTGGTTTGTAGCGCCTCCAGAGGGCGATCCACCCGCGGCAACCCCAGGTGGGAATCGATATCGGTGTCCCCATGGCCGGGAAAATGTTTGGGCGTACAGAGGATCCCGGCTTGCCGATAGCCGCGCCACAGGGCGAGGCCGTAATCTGTCACCTGTTTCGGGTCTGACCCAAAGGCTCGGATGCCGATGATGGGGTTGTGGGGGTTGCTGTTCACGTCCACAACAGGGGCGAAGTTGAGGTTAAACCCCAAACTTTTCAGCTCCGTTCCCACCGCACGGGCCATAGCTTCCGCCTTTGCCAGGGATCCCGCTGCTGCCACTGCCATGGCGCTGGGGAACACCGTCACCCCCTCGGTAAGGCGCACCACCGGCCCCCCCTCTTGATCAATGGCTATCCACAGGGGGACAAGGGCTTGTGCCTGAGCCGCGGCAATGAGCTGGGCCACCTGAGGCAACGTTTGAATGTTGCCGGCAATCGAATAGAAGATCAGCCCGCCCACGTGGTAGTCCCGGATCATCTCCTCGAGAGCGGAGGAAAACTCAGCTCCCTCAAAATAAACCAGAAACAGTTGCCCCACTTTCTCCTCAAGGCTCCAAGCCCTGGGATCCACTGCGGCAGCGAGACGGGGTCCTTTCGCGTCAGCGGGACGGAGTCCTATCGAGCATGTCAAAGCAGATGTCCTTGGGCGTCGCTGCCAAGAAAGCCGGTCAGGATGAGCGTAAACTACCCGACATCAACCGCTAGGCGGTACGGAGCGGGCTTTTAGTAGCCCTGCAGTTAGCAAGCCAACCACGAGCCTCTGGGGTGGTTTACAGCACCCCCAATCGACCGTTACCAGTGCCTTAAACAACCGTTTCTGGTGTCCGCAGTATTATTATAGCATTCCTCCCGACACCGACCCTACGGGTACAGTGCGGGGCTCCTGCAATTTCTAGCTGAAGTGGCTCTTGCAGGTTTAGAGTGGCGATTGACTTGTAGTTGTGGCCATACTGGAGGGATGGCGTAAAGAACTGTAACCTCAGCAGTACACCAGAGTCATCTTGAAGTGCAGTGATGAAGTGCAGTGAAATAGTGCAGTAAAATTGTCTCTAAGGCGTTCTTTGTTCTTTGTGTTGGTTCTAGCTCCCCTTTCTCCTTAAAAAAAGAGGAGTTGTGAGTGAGAGAAAACCTACCCAAACATTACCTATGGTCAAAACAATCTTCAAGACAATCTCCTCTTCCACCCTGGGGTCGATGATGTTGCCTTTCTCCTGCCGCCAGCTTTGGATAACTGCCTTTCCCGCGTTGGCTGGAGTTACGGTGGCTATTGGCGGCCTTGGGGCGGGAGGATCCCTGTGGCAGGCAGGAGCAGCAGGTTTGGCCACGGGGATGACGGGCTATGTGGCTTCTGCTCTATCTGGAAGCGAGGCCAAAGCCAAAATCCAGCTTCTGCAGCACCTCGAAAATCGACAGAAGCAAAACGAAATCACTCCTTCAGACCTACAGCAACTGCAAAGCGAACTGGCCAACCTGCGTGCTGCCCTTGAAGATTGGGCAAAAGTCCAGCAGAAGGGGGTGGCTGCTGCCCAACCTTATGATGAGGCTCGTTCGCAAGCTCAAACTCCTCAGCTTCATTTTGAAACAGAGATCCAGATCCAATCTCAAGAAGAACGACTTCCTCAGTTACGCGCAGAAGAGCAAAGTCTGAAAGCCTCGATTGGAGATTTACAAGCCAAGAAACAGAAACTCATTCAGTCCCTTAAGGAGGGCATAGCCAAGGTAGAACAACTCCAATCAAAACAGAATCTCCTGAAGCAGGATATTGCCCGCTTAACCCAGGCTTGTCGGTCAACAGGCTCTAGTAACTCCATTAAACGGTCACCTATGCCCGCGAAAGGATCTTCAGACGTATCTCTTGGCTCGGTCCGCATGACCAAAACTGCCGCCGGCGTCGCATGGGCCGACAAATATGACGAAGTCTTTGCAACCCTCGAGGAGCGAATCGACAACCTGGAAGATAGCGCCAGAGCAATGGCAGAACTGGCATCGATGGAAGGCAACGGTAGCCGGTAGGGGCAGACATCCCATCCCAATAGCACCGAAACGGTTCACAGCTCTGGCTCGCCAAAGCCCCGCAGAGGATGAGCATATTCTGAGGGGGTCAGGCCCTTAGCCTGCACCAATACTCCAAAGCCCCCCAACCCCATGGGATCCAGCAGCGCATGAAGAGCGGATCGCCGCCGCAAAACTTGGCCCACATCCACAGCTTCGCCATCAACCGGGTTCCCCATTTGGCTAAGGGCGGCCAGCCGCTCGGTCAATCCCAGGTTCACCAAAAAGCTGCTTTGCCGGGTGAACCCCAGACATCTTAGCCCCAGAGATTCTCCCACTTGCTCTAGGGTCGTAAAGTCCACATGAGCGGTGAGATCCTGGGATCCCACCCGAACATAGGGGTCCGTATAGCTGCCGTGCTGTCGGTAGGCCAAGAGCGTACCTTGGGCGCGGTGGGGGCTGTAGTAGCGCTGGGCGGTGTGGCCATAATCGATGGTGAGCACGTAGCCTCGCCTGAGCTTGCGGGCCAGGAGCTGCAGCCACTCCAAGGCTTTTAGGTTCACCTCGGTTTGGTAACCGGACGGATAAGTTTCTACAGGGATCCCCAAGCGGGCAAAATACTCCCTCAGCTCAGGAGTGGACAGATCCCCCAGCACTTCCCGGAAGTCGGCTTCTGCAGCCTCGCTGCAATCGACATAGATTTCCCGCAAAGCCCCATCCTGTACCTGCACCCGATGCACCGGAAAAGCATCCACCAGCTCATTGGAGAAGAAACAGCCTGTGACCGACTCATCCGGGATCCCGTCCCAATCCAACCAGCGCACCTTCTCCCCAAAAGGAGCCAATCGCTCCTGTTGGAGCCGCCGCAGGTGGGCAGAACGCTCCAGGATCCCATAGTCCAGCGCCTGCCAAAAAGAGGGCTGTTCGCGTAAGCGGGCCGCAGGCCTTGCAGAGCGCACGTAGGTCAGCCAATCCTGGGCCAGGCGACCGCTGCCCGCCCCCATCTCGATCACCTTGAAGTCAGGGGGGGATCCCAAAATGTGCCAGAACTGAAGGATCTGCTCCGCCAACAGTTGGGCAAAGTCCGCCGCCAGGTGGGGAGAGGTGAGGTAGTCGGGGCCAATCGGGGATCCCTGCTCGTAATAGCCCAACCCTGGCTCGTAGAGAGCCCACTCCATAAACTGGGCAAAGGTCACCGGTCCCTGAGCGCGAATGCGGCTGACAATCAACTCCCGCAACTTCTGCGTGGCCTGAGGTGTCGATAGAGAAAGACTCGGGTCGCGTAGGTGTTGCTCAGGAGCGATCACAGGTGAGGATTCCAGGGATCCAGACTTACTCAACTCAAACTTACTTGTTCAGGGGACGACGCCAATTTTGGCGAAACTGACGGTTTGAGAGCAGCAGCACCGGCCAGAGGGCCGATACCAGCCACTTCCCGGAGCCCGAATAGATGCGATCCGCCTTGCGGGCCGAGTACCAAACTCCTCCTGCGTAGATTGCCAAGAGCAAAAAAGGCCACATCTCAACCCATCCTGTTCAACGCTGCTCACCAGGTCAGGGATCCCCAATCAGTAGGCATCCTGCAGCTCATAGAAATCAGGCGTGATGTAGTCCTTGCGCAGGGGCCAACCTATCCAGTCTTCCGGCATTAAAATCCGCTTCAGGTTCGGGTGTCCCTCGAAAACAATGCCGTACATGTCGTAGGTTTCCCGTTCCTGCCAATCCGCCGACTTCCAAATCCAGTATACGGAAGGTAGGCGTGGATCCTGGCGAGGCAACTTCACCTGGAGCCGCACCTCCTGAGGGCGATCCGCCCCGTCTGACAGCTTGATCAGGTGGTAAAGGCTGACCAGTGGCTGCCCTGCCCCCAGGTCATATCCGCACTGACACTCCAGGTAGTTAAAGCCGTAGGCATAGAGGGCGGTACACAAGGGTAGGAGAAAGTCCCGCTCCACCTCCAACAGCTCTACCCCCGCTGCGTCTCTCCCCAAATACTGGTGCTCGAAGCCGTTGTCGGCCAGAAACTGGGAAACCGGGCCCCGCTCCAACGTCACCAAGGGTTCCGACTGCTCGCCTGCGGATGGCGGCGCTTGTTTTTCCTGGGCATTTTCCTCTGCCATCTCACACTCCTCCCTGCAAGGCTTTGAGCTGCTGTTCCGCCTGCTTAAAGTCGGCAGTTTGCAAAGCCGGGGGCACTGGCAAGCCAATGGCCGCAGCCAGTTCTGGCGGGGGAGCTTGGCGGGTCTCGCTCTCCAGATACTTGCCGGTGATGATCTCCGGCACAGGCTTGAGGTTGTGCTTAACCGTGTAGTAGCGGTGGGTTTGCTGCAGACGGCCTCGTTCCCGCATGTCCTCGGCGGCGATCTTCTTGCGCAGCTTGACAATGGCATCCATGATCGCCTCTGGACGAGGGGGGCAGCCGGGAATGTACACATCCACCGGGATCAGCTTGTCCACCCCCCGCACTGCCGTGTAGGAATCGGAGCTGAACATGCCACCGCTGATGGTGCAGGCCCCCATGGCAATCACGTACTTCGGCTCAGCCATTTGCTGGTAAAGCTTGACCAACGCCGGAGCCATCTTCATGGTGACCGTGCCCGCCGTGATGATCAAATCAGCGGTGCGTGGCGAAGAACGAGGCAACAGGCCAAAGCGGTCGAAGTCGAAGCGGGATCCCAGCATGGCAGCAAACTCGATGAAGCAACAGGCAGTGCCGTAGAGCAGCGGCCAGAGGCTGGACATCTTGGCCCAGTTGTACAGGTCGTTCACCGTCGTCAGAACGACGTTGTTGGAGAGGTCGGTAGTCACCTGGGGGGCAGCCCCCGGAAACAAGACTTGCGATTTCTCAGACGTCATGACCATTCCAATGCTCCTTTTCTCCAGGCGTACACAAGACCCACCACAAGGATGGCGATGAAAATCAGGGCCTCCACAAAGGCCAACAGCCCCAAGCGGTGAAACGCCACTGCCCAGGGATAGAGGAACACCGTCTCTACGTCGAAAATGACGAAGACCAGTGCGAACATGTAGTAGCGAATGTTGAACTGGATCCAGGCTTGCCCAAACGGCTCCATGCCCGACTCGTAAGTGCTGCGCCGCAGGGATCCCCGCCGCTTTGGCGCTAAGAGTGCGGAAGCCCCCAGAGCCAAAATCGGCAGCAGAGAGCAGACGATTAGAAAAACCAGCAAATACTCGTAGCCGGACAGAACAAACACGACGCCAGACTGCCTCAGGTGCTCAACATTTAGATACGTTTCCAGTATAGAGCCAGTCTGGGGCTCCCCTGCGCCACGGGATCTTCAGTTCTGTTGATGATCATGATTGTTGGGAGCGGCGTTTTTCCAGCCAGCCCCACACTCCGCTCACCACCGCCCCGGCCATCAGGATCCCCAAAGCCGGCTGAAACAAAGGCAGCCAGAGCCGCATCCAAAGTTTGTAGCCCAGTGGGATCCCAAGAAAAGCCCCGGTTACGGAAAAGACAAACCAGACAAACCCGGCGAACACCAGAAAGACAACGGCAATCAGGAAGTTATCCAGCCAGCGCTTGAGGTCAGAGGAAACCATAGGGATTGAGGCAGAACAGCTTGAAGTAGACCCAGAGGCAATCTGGGAACCGAACCTTTTGGGCCGCTAATGCCGATATCTCAGCTAGAAATCGCAGGAGCCCCGCACTGTACTCATAAAGTCAGTGTTGGGAGGAATGCGTGACTTTATTTGTTTTATGTTATAATAATAATGCGGACACCAGAAACGGCTTTTTAGGGCACTGGTAACGGTCGATTGGGGTTGTCGTAAACCAGCCCAGAGGTCCGTGGTTAGTTTACTAACTGCAGGGCTACTGAAAGCCCGCTCCGTATCGCTTTAGCGGTCTGAGTCGGGTAGTTTACCATCTTTCACCCAGACAGACTGCCGGAATAAGTTCAACAGACAGGGTAGCTTACCCCAGCACTTGGTGAAGATCCCACGTGCACCTTTTTGGGTAGAGTAAGCTGTGCCGGCCCGCTGCTGACCCGCTGTGAACACAACCCAAAACCACGGTAGCGCCAGTAGGATTCCCCAGCCAGCCTGCTAACAATAAGTGAGATTTCCCTTCTGCCGCTTGGTCAGCTCAGGTTGAAGATTGTCCCCAAATGGCTGCACCGGTTGTTGACTTGTCAAGATATAGTGGCAAAAATCTACTTATACACAATATGTAGCGTTAAGCCGATGTCCATCTCCTCTGGCTCTTCTTTTGCAGACCGCTTGCGATGGGTGATTGGCGATGAAGCCGTCTATGCGTTTGGGCGACGGGCCGGAATTAGCGATACGGCCTTGCGCAGCTACTTGAAGGGATCCGTGCCCAGCATTGACAAGGCCGTGAAAATTGCCCAAGTGGGCCAGGTCAACCTCAATTGGCTGATTACAGGGGAGGGATCCCCGCAGTTGCATCCCGACGCGAAAGCAGAGTATGTGTATGTGCCTTTTGTCGATGTGGCCGCCTCTGCCGGAGCGGGGGCGTTGGTGCGCGAAGAATCGATCGAATCGGTGATTGCTTTTGAGCGAAACTGGCTGCGGACGCACTTGAAGGGAAATCCTGCCGAGCTGAGCCTGATTCGGGTGCAGGGGGATAGCATGTCTCCCACGTTGGAGGATGGCGACTGGATCTTTGTGGAGCGGCAAGAGGGTGGAGACCTGGGCTGTGAAGGCATTTACGTCTTTCAGATGGATGGGGATCTGTTGGTCAAACGGCTGCAGCGCCTGCCTGGGTCCCAGGTGAAGGTGATCAGCGACAATCCCCGCTTTCCCCCTTTTGTGGCGGATTTGGCGGATCCCATCAACGGCCTAACCCTCATAGGGCGTTATCGAGGTCGCATCAGTTTTGATTAGCCTCCCACAGCAGATGGCGGGAAGTGGCAGTTGGACCGACCGAGAATCCCCTTGGCGAGATCGGGTCGCCGGTTAGGATGGGTCTTGAGGGTTGAGTTGAGAGGAGTTCCTGCTCCTTGCCTGCGCCCATCCAGCCGGAGGTTTGCCTGCAATGGCTCGTTCGTCCCAGCTCCTAACAGTCGCTCTCCATTCCCTAAGCGGGATCCTCTTGGTCAGCAGCGGAATCTGGGTCGGGATGGTGCTTCCCCAGCAGGCCCAACCTCAGCCCCAGCCGGAGACCAACATCTCTCCCACTCAACCCGCTTCTCCCACACCACCGATCCTGCCCACCTTGGCTCCGCCCCAGGCCAATCCTCCGGTGGCCAGCCCAACAGCAGATGCAGATCCAGAGGAAAATCATGAGAGCCCCACGGATCTGGAGGCAGAGATTCGGGAGATCCGCCAGCAGGTGATCCAGCTCTTGATCAGAATTGAGGAATTGGAGTCGCGGCTGCAACGGCTGCGTTCTCAAACAGCCCCTGAGCCTGTCAGGGAATCTTCCACTGCTGCCGAGATCGTCCCAGGAGAAGAAAGCACCCCAGCCCCGACCAAAACGCTGACCTCTTTTCAGGTGGGAACCCAAACCATCAGCCTGCCGGGCGATTTGCTGTTCGATTTTGACAAAGCCGAGATTCGACCTGAAGCAGCCTCGCTGTTGGCCCAGGTGGCCAAGTCCTTGGAAGCTATGCCCGGCGCCCGCGTTCAAGTGAATGGCCACACCGATAACATCGGGCCCTTAAACTACAACTTGGCCCTTTCTCTGCGCCGCGCCAATGCGGTTAAGGACTATTTGACGAAGCTGCTGCCGGAAGGCCATCCCATCAGTTGGACAACCTCTGGCTTTGGTCCCACCTTGCCCGTTGCCGATAACGACACAGAAGCCGGACGGCAGCGGAACCGCCGTGTGGATTTGGTCATCGCTCCCTAGCTGCACCCCCCAAAGTGGGGGATGACACGTTCTAGCAGGGCTCTGGTCTAGAATCTGGTAGGGTCAATCCGGCCAGGATTGATGGGCTTGAGTTCAATCCTCATCGTTGGGGTTCGGTTTTGAACGCGGCAGGGATCCCTCTGGACAAGAGGCAAACGTTTGCGCTGAGGGTTGACACAACCCTGGACGCGCTTGACCAGGTTTTGACCTGGTTTGAGTCTTTCCGAAATGCGGGCATCCCGGATCCCATTTGGGCGGAATGTCAGTTGGCTTTGGTAGAGGGGTTTACCAACGCCGTTCGCCACGCCCACCGCGCTCTGCCGGAAAGTACGCCCATCGACATTGAGCTGCTGCTGATGCCGCAAGGGCTGGAGTTGCGCATCTGGGATCAGGGGCAGGAGTTTGATCTGGAGGGATTTGCTCGGAACTTGTCGGATCCCACATCGCCCAACGCCAATCTTGAGTCCGAGGGGGGACGGGGTATTTTGCTGATGAAAGCTCTCTCTACTCACCTCAGCTACAGCCGCCAAGCGGATGGTCGCAACTGCCTGTTGATCGGCAAGCGCTTCGACGATCCTGGATCTCGCCCGCGTCTGTCGGTGCCGGGCTTAGGCGAGCAGACCACCGCTTAACTTGCGAATGGCCGAGCTGGCCACATCGCTGTAGCGCAGTTCACCGGCCAAGATCTGGCCCATGCGCCGAGTGGCTCCCGGTCGTTTGACGCCCACCCTGTAGCCCACGCCCGGAAAGCGATAGAACAACGCCGCAATCCGCTTAGCCCAGCGCATTTCTGAGCCCCATTCCTGCTGCACGCGGGCAGAGTAGTTCGCCAGAGCTTCTGTATCCCCGCCTAGAGCTTGATCGATGGCCTGGGCCGCCAACATGCCGGTGAGAAGGGAAGGGCGGATCCCTTCGGCGGTAAACGGATCGATGACGCAGGCGGCATCTCCCACCAAGAGGGCATTTTGGGTGTGTAGCGGTTGATCTTCGTCCCAGAGGCAGATGGGATGGCCAAACGGCTTGACCGACTTCAAGTCTACACCAAAGCTTTGGGCATATTGGGCGGCAATTTCCCGCAGGTTTTGTTTTTCTCCACCCCGAAAGGTGCCGGCTCCAATCGAGTAGCCATCAGCCTTGGGGAAGTTCCAAATGTAGCCATTGCTGACGGCGCCGAAGTCAAAATGGGCGGCTGCAGTTTGCGGCTGCAGGAGAGGCACTTCTGCTTCTAAGGCGGCAGCCAAGCGACGGCGGCGTTCCTGAAAGCCCAGCCACTTGGCCATCGAGCCTTTTGCCCCATCGGCCCCGATCACGTACCGACCCCAGACCGGGCCGGCGGTTGTCATCACTTGCCAGCGGTCGCTTTGCCACTCGAGGCCAGAGACAGGGCATTCTGCCTGGAGCGCTGCCCCTTGCTTTTGCGCTTGCTGAATCAGGTAGTGGTCGAAAACATCCCGCCGCACCATCCAAACGGGCTCTTTCAAATCCAAATCGACCACCACCGGATCGCCGCCGCGCCAGGTGTAGCGGATTTGCCGGATCTTGAGGGAAATGGCGGGGCCAAAGTCGAAGTCAAACCAAGCCGCCACCATAGGAGAAACGCCGCCCCCACAGGGTTTGTAGCGGGGCAAGGGATCCTTTTCCAGAACCAGCACCGAGCGTCCCCGCTTGGCCAGATGGTAGGCGGCAGATCCTCCAGCAGGGCCGGCGCCGACGATGACACAGTCGTAGAGTTGCGGCATGGTTTTCGATACTCCAGGCCCCCCCATCCTGGGTTCTGCTCACCAGCTTCTAGCCTATTATGGCTGCAGCGAATTGCCTGCACGTTGCTTGCCTTTTTGTCGGGAAGACCATGCGAATTCGCTGGCAGCGCCTTGCCAACCAGCCCTCAGCTTGCTACTGTGCCGCCTGCGGAAAGCGTTTTGCGGGCGGGAAGCGAGTTCGTTGCCTTTTCAACGATAGGGGTCTGAATCTCGGCCCTATTTGCCCAGAGTGCTTTGCCCTTCCCCCAGTTCAGTTGCGAGAACAGATCCACCGCTATGCCTATTTGATGCGCCTGAATCGTCTGCGGGATCCCGGCAGCCAAGACCACGCCCATCATCTGGAGCAAGCGGCCCGGGAGCGCTCCATTCGTTATCCGGGCCTGTGGGGCTGGCTGCGGCAGTGGTGGTAGCGTTGGCAAGGGGATTGGGCATTCTGGAAAAGATGCAGGAAAATCAGGAGAGGTTGCCTTCGGGATCCCAGATCCATCTCGATTTTCCAGACCCGTTGGCTTGTTTGCTCTCGTTGGTTGAGGAGCCCCCATGCACGACCTGGACAGTTTGCCAGAACCAGTAGCCGATGCCTTGATCAAAAGCCTGCTTACGGACGTGGAGCGGCTGATCAACCAGCACGGACTGTCAGAGGTTCTGGTGGGGTTGGCCATGTATTGCAACGTGCAGTTCAAGGCCAAGTTCAATAAGCCCAACCGCACGGAGAAGGATGAGGAGTTGGGGTTTTATTTCCGCGACGCCGCCAAAGCTCTAGAGGTGGCTGCCAGCCTCACCTATCGCACCATCGACCGCTCTCAATCTGCCCGGCCCAGCACCTAGCCGCCGGGATCCCTTTTTGGCCTCCACCCCCAAGCCCCTCTCCCAGGGGGAGAGGGGGGCAGGCATTTAACCAGCAAACCGTTTCACCGCAATGGGAAGGGAAGGAACGCGGCATCTTGGGGTGGCAAGGGATCCCCCTGGGTTTTTATGCTGGTGGGCAACAAGTTGCATTGAGGCTGAGCGTGAGAATCGTCTGGGAACGCAGCATTTACGGGGGCAATGGCCGAGTGCCCTGCATTATCTGTGGGGGATGGGCCAACCCCATCCAGAAAAAAGGGCACCAAGTGTTGCTGGCGGTGGTCTATAACGACCGCGGGCAAATCTACGGGGAAGTCTGCCGCAGCTGCCTCGGTTTGGGGGCCAAAGGCATCAAAGAGTGCCTGCAAGAGCGGATCGCCCGTTTGCGCAAGCAACTGGAAGATTTGGAAGAGCTGGAGCAGGGAGAGGTGCAACTGCCTACATTGGAGCAGGAGTTGAGCGCCTATTTGGATTGAGGACTACACCCCTCTGAAAAACTTACGAAACCCCAATAGGAGGTGACGTCTCTGATTTCTTCCTGCTTCCACGACCCATGACTGGTAGCGGAGTTGGCCTCTATGGTCGTTTCAGGTTAGTCTGAGACGCCCGAGCTACTGAGAAAAGCCCCGCCCTACCGCTATGGGGAAGTAAGCTAACGGCGCGCAGAGGACGTCAACAACCTTGGTCAGCAAATATGGACGGAGAGGGAGGGATTCGAACCCTCGACGGAGCTTTTGGGCCCCGTAACTTCTTAGCAGGAAGCCGCTTTCGACCACTCAGCCACCTCTCCAGGGCCAGGAAGGGCAATGGCAAGCTGGGATCCAGCCACCAGTTCACTCATTGTAGGGGATGGGATCCCACCCGGCAACTGCCCCCTGACCCGCCCTGCAAAGACTCCGTCCCGCTATCGCGATCAGCCGGGATCCCTCCTGGGGTTGGGTGAGTCTAGCTCACCACCTGCAGGTAAATATCGAAGCTGCCGCTATTGTCGCCGTAGCTGCCCTTGGCGTCATTGATGTTGAAGGCAATATCCAGGTTGGGATCCAGATCCACCTCTTGGGGCTGCTCTGGCGAGGACTCGAAAACCTGATGGGCCACCAGTTGGGCGTTGGGTTGAAACAGCACAATCCCGTAGCGGCAGAGGCCCGGGTAGCGCCACTCCTCAGGGGTCGGGATCCCTTTGCCAAGGGGCGAGCGAATGCTGGTGGAAAATGAGAAGCCATAGCGCCAAGCCACATTCCTGGGGAAAAAGCGGATACGGCTGGCCCGCAACGGACGCCCTTGCCAGCGTAAAATGTTGCCCGCCTCTTGGTTCACCCGCAGGTCACGGAAAGCCATCCAAGCCTGTAAAGCTTCTTCTTCAGGTTGGATCCCTTCGATGGCCAGGGCCTGGCTCCAATCCAAGTCACTGCCATCGCAGGTGATCTGCCGCGGAATTTGCGCCAAATCCAGTTGTGCCAACCCCAGGGTATCAGACGCAGATTGGGTAAACATCTATCTCTCCTTTTTCCATCTGATTTTTCAAAGTGACTCCAGAAGGGATGAGCCTCTTGCTCAGAAATTGAGGAGTCACAGGGATCCTCAAGAGGAGCCTGGGGAAAGGTTGTAAGAGACCCCCATCCACATCCCTGCTGCTGGATGGAGAATGTCAGATGCACGATGACCAACGGAGTTGAAAACCTCAAGCTCTTGCCCGACCGACGAGAGACTGGGAGTTCAAGCTCCTTTAGCAGATAGATCAACGTTACTTGATGAATAAAAGCTATTCCCGAAAAGATAGCCCTTTGCAATACTTTTTTAGGGAACCTTAGGGAGTTGTTAATTCCCTGTGACTCGGCTGCGAATGAAGGCCAGAACCCAAATCCAGGTTTGCTGCAGATCTTCCAGAAGCTTGTATTTTGGAACACATTAATGGTGTAATCGCCTGTTAAGCACTCTTGCGCTCGACCCCTGGGCTCTGCAGCGGCTTTCCACAGCCCAGAGCGCCCTGACAAGCGTTTTTGGTAAGATCACCCCTACAGGTCTCCCAGGGTGCCCGGCGCCCACGGCATGCACGACAACCCTACTTCCCTCTCTTCTGATTTCGAAGTCATCTCTCTGTCCAATCCTCAACAGGCCATGTCTTTGGCGGGCACTCAGGAGGCCAACCTGAGGTGGATCAGTCGCTCCAGCGGTGCTTCTGTAACGCTGCGCGGACAAGACCTGTACCTGAAAGGCACTCCCCAACAGCGGCAGCAGGTGCGGCAATGGCTAGAATTGCTGAGGCCGCTTTGGCAAACTGGGCACCCCGTCACTGTGATCGATGCAGAGCAAGCTTTTCGCGCCCTCTCCGGACAAGAGGTTGCCGCCTACCAGCAAGCACAAGCAGGGATTTTGGCCCGCACCCGCAAAGGGGAGCTTATCCGACCGAAAACGCCCCGCCAACAGGAGTACGTGCGAGCCATTCGCACCCACGACCTCTGCTTTGGCATTGGACCGGCGGGCACAGGAAAAACCTATCTGGCTGCCGTTGTGGCCATTGCTGCCCTACAAAACCGGGAGTACGAGCGTTTGATCTTGACTCGCCCGGCTGTGGAGGCGGGAGAAAAACTGGGGTTTTTGCCGGGGGATCTGGTGGAAAAGGTGGATCCCTATCTGCGGCCCCTTTACGATGCCCTGTTCGAGTTTATCGACCCGGCCAAGCTGCCGCAGTTGATGGAGCAGGGGGTGATCGAGGTGGCGCCGCTGGCCTATATGCGAGGCCGTACTTTGAGCAATGCCTTCATCATTTTGGACGAAGCCCAGAACACCACCCCCGAGCAGATGAAGATGGCCCTCACGCGGCTGGGATTCCGGTCGCGTATGGTGGTTACCGGGGATCTCACCCAAACGGATCTGGGCAAACATCGCATGTCCGGCCTGGCAGCGGCAGAGCGTATTCTGACAGGGGTAGAGGGGGTTGCCTTTTGCTACTTCGACCAGCGGGATGTGGTGCGCCACCCTCTGGTGCAGCGGATTGTCGATGCCTACGCCCGCTACGAGGGGCAGTCGTGAAGCTGAGGGTGCTCTTTTTCGACGCTGTGGGCACTTTGTTTCGGGTGCGGGGCAGCGTGGGCCAGGTTTACAGCCAGGTGGCAGCGGAGTATGGGGTAAGGGTGGATCCCCAGGCCTTGGATCGCGCTTTTGGCCAAGTTTTTGCCCAGGCTCCAGCCCCGGCCTGCCCAGGATTGACGGGATCCCCTTTGCGGGAGTGGGAGCGGACCTGGTGGCGCCAGGTGGTGCGGGAGACTTTTGCCCGGGTGGGATCCCTGGCTGCCTTCGGAGAGCACCGGTTTGAAGACTTTTTCGCCCAATTGTTTGAGCACTTTGCCGGGGCGGATCCCTGGGAGCTGTATCCCGAGACGCTGCCGGCTTTGCGGGCCCTGCAGCAGGAAGGGATCCGGTTGGGGGTGATCTCCAACTTCGACAGCCGCTTGCCCAGGGTGCTGCAGCAGTTGCAGTTGGATCCCTACTTTTCCACCCTCACCCTCTCCACCCAAGTGGGCTATGCCAAGCCCGATCCCCGCATCTTCCAAGCTGCCCTGGCAGCCCACGGGATCCCCCCCGCAGCCGCCGGCCACATTGGCGACAGCCGCCGCGACGATTATCAGGGGGCAAAAGCAGCAGGCTTGCGAGCCCTTTGGCTGGATCGAGAGGGGAAGGATAGCTCCTGCCCAGAGCGGATAGAAGATCTGTGGGGATCCCTGTCCATGCTCAATGGGCCGAAGCAGAATTGAGCAGCAGAGGGGCAAAAAGGCCATCCGGCTTGAGCAGGTAACGCCGCAGGTTCATCCGCCGCTCCAGCAGGCAAGCGTGGCCGCTCTGGGGCGAGATTTCTACCTGCGCCTGGGGCAGCCGTTCCGCCAGCCAGCCCACCTCCTGCACCGAGGGCAACAGGCGATCCCGCCCCCCCGCCACCAGCAAAGTTGGCAGGGTCATCGACTCCAGGGGCAGCTTCTCCACAGCAAAGGATCCCAGCAAAGCCAAGCGCCGAGCAGCTACTGTGGGTTCAACACTGTGAACCGCCTGGCGCAGCCGCTCCCGATCCGGCGGCTCCATTTGGCTGAGCTCCGCCAAAACCCCCAACCCCCGCTCCGACAACTGCTGATAGAGCCCCGGCGGCAAAAAAGGCAGGAGAACATGCCCTGCCCACCACCAGGGCCTACGTCGCAGCGACGAGGCTGGATTGACCAAAATGAGGCCGCGGCACCGTTCCGGCCATTGGGCGGCCACCAGCAAGGCCAGGCAGGCCCCAAAGGATTCTCCACACAAGTACGCCCCCGCTTCTAGCTGGGATCCCACCCAATCGGCCAGGGTTTCCCAGCTATCCCCCGCTTCCGGGTGGTTCAAACTCAGGGGGCGAATGCGAAACTCCCGCTGCAGAGCCTGCGCCTGCCGGTAAAACAACGTACCTGTGCCATCCATACCGGGCAAATACAGCAGCAGGGGCCGCTCCTGACCGACCGCTCCCGTTGCCGGGCTGACCAAGCTAGAGGCAGATGCTACCGGCTCGCCACTCAACTTTCTCATCTCTCTGCCAATCCCAATCGCACCTGTTCTCGGGCCGCTGCAGTTAGCTCTTGAATGACCTGCATTCGCTCGCGTCGGGATCCCTGGCGCTGCTTCCTGCCCACCCAAAGGGGGGATCCCACCCTGAGCACCACCCGCCGATACAACACCACCGGATGTCCCCCTTCCTGTTGAAATCGGGGTTCAGTGGGGTCAAACCAGCGGAAAAAAGCCATAGGAATATCTACTCCCCGCCATTCTTCCTGCGCCCACACCGCCACCGGCAGAATCGGCAAGGGATCCACCGCTGCCGCCAGCGCCAGGTGGGCAAAACCTGGCTGAAACCGCCCCACCTCCCCAGGCGAGGTCTCACGGGTGATCTGCTCCGCCCCTTCTGGGAAGATCCCCACACCCACCCCCGCTGCCAAACTGGCCTGCGCCTGGCGAAAAAAATGGATTTGCTGTCGGGATCCCTGCTTGAGGGGAATGCAGTCCAAAGCCAGGGTGATTTCCCGCAGCAGCGGCACCTGAGCCAGGTAGTAATGGCAGGCAAAGCGAATCGGTCGGCCCAACCCCGCGATCAGCACCGGCGCATCCAGAAAACTGCGGTGATTGCTCACCACCACCAGCGGGCCGGCGGGAACGTGCTCCTTGCCCTCCACCCACACTTCCGTCTGGAAAAGGGTGAGCAACAACTGGGCCAGAGTCCTGGGGTCTGGAGGCCAAGAGAGAGCAGAATTGGCTGAGAACGCTGCGAAGGATCCCATCAATAGTCCACCCCGCGCCGCAGATCGGCCCCCTGCTCGGCATAGTGCTTGTGGCTCACCATTTCCGAGTGGACAGAGGCCAGCTCAAAGTAAGGTAAGGGGGCATGGCACCGCCCCGTGATGATGATCTCCGTGTCCCGCGGCTTGCGCAGCAAAGCCTGGACAATCGGCTCCACGTCCAGCAGCTCCAGATCCACCGTCGGGTTCAACTCATCCAAGATGATGGTTTTGTACAGGCCAGAAGCGATGGCCGCCCGTGCCAACTCCCAGCCCCGCTCCGCTTCTACATAGTCGATTTCCTGTTGTTTGCCCCGCCAGACAATGGCGTCCCGACCGCAACGCTGGTGATCCACCAAATCGGGGTAGCTTTCCCGCAAGGCCCGAATGGCTGCATCCTCGGTGTAGCCCGTTCCCCCCTTCAGCCATTGCATGATCAGTACACGATGGGAGAGATCCTTACTGATGCCGCGTCCAATCGCCTGCAGAGCCCGCCCCAGAGCGCTGGTGGATTTTCCCTTGCCGTTGCCGGTGTAGATCTCGATGCCGCTGCAAGGGGGTTGGCCGTTTTGGGGATCCGTCGCCCGCCGGACACTGCGCATTTCCGAGTGCAAATCCGCCAGGTCGATAATTTCCTTGGGAGCGCCGCGCCCGGTGATGATCACCTCCATGGCCTCCGGCTTTTGCTTGAGGGTACTGACCACCTCCTCCACAGGCAACAGGCCCAGATCCAGCACCGGGTTGAGCTCATCCAGCACCACCACCGAGTAAAACCCCGACGCCAAAGCCCCTTTGGCCACATCCCAACCGCGGCGGGCCTCCTGACGGTCAAACTTGGTGATCTCATCTGGGCCGAAAAACTCTCCCCGCCCGGTGCGCAATTGATCGATGAGATGGGGGAAGCCTCGCTGCAGAGCCGCAATGGCCGCATCCTCAGCATAGGTTCGGCCTGGCCCCTTGAGAAACCGCACCAGCAACACCCGGCTGGGGGCCGCCTTTTCGATCCCCAAGCCAATGGAACGCAGCACAACCCCTAGGGCCGCCTGGGACTTGCCTTTGCCCTCGCCGTCGTAGACATGGATCTGGCCCCGTCGCCGATCAAACTGCTGGGCAGTCACAATCCCAATTTCTGCCATGCCCCTCCGCGTCATCCTGCTGTGGGAAAATCCCGCTTTTCTACCCCCATCTTAGAGCCTACTTGGAGCCTAGCCAGAACTTGGGCAGGAGGGGGAAACTAAAAAGCTCCCAAGAGGCCGGAAAGACCGGGGTAAGATGAGCAATGGTTGTCCAGCCGATGCCTGTCTAGCGAGGGATCCCCCTTGTATCCGACTGCATTTTCTTCTCGCCCGTTACTCCCTGCTGTGGATAGCCCTATTGAGCTGGTGGGGGGGACGCCGCTGATCCGTCTGCGGCGGGTTGCTGCCGATTTGCCGGAATCGGTACGGGTATATGGCAAGGCAGAGTGGTACAACCCTGGGGGTTCAGTCAAGGATCGCCCGGCCCTCAACATGATTCGCGCTGGCGAACGCCAGGGCAAGCTTACCCCCGGCAAGATCATCCTCGATGCCACCAGCGGTAACACCGGCATCGCCTATGCCTGGATCGGGGCCGCCTTGGGCTACAAGGTCAAGCTGGCTCTTCCCGCCAACGCCAGCCCGGAGCGCAAGAAGATCCTGGCTGCCTATGGCGTGGACTTGGTTCTGACGGATCCCGCTCTGGGATCCGATGGGGCCATCGAGAAAGCCCGCGCCCTCTATGCGGAAAACCCCGAGCTTTATTTCTACCCTGACCAGTACAGCAACCCCGCCAACTGGCAAGCCCACTACGAAACCACTGGGGTGGAGATTTGGGAGCAAACCCAGGGGCAGGTCACCCATTTTGTTACCGGGCTAGGCACCAGCGGCACCTGTATGGGGGTGGGGCGGCGCCTGCGAGAGTATCGCCCGGATATCCAAATCATTGCCATGCAGCCCGACTCTCCCTTCCATGGCCTGGAAGGGCTCAAGCACATGGCCACAGCTCTAAAACCCGAGATTTACGATCCCACCCTGCCTGACCAGCACATTGAGATCTCCACAGAAGCAGCCCAGAAAATGGTCAAGCGCTTGGCGTTGGAAGAAGGCCTGCTGGTGGGCATCTCTGCCGGCGCCAATGTGGTGGCAGCCCTAGAGGTGGCCCGTCAGCTCTCCTCTGGAGTGGTGGTGACCATCTTTTGCGACGGGGCTGACAAATATCTTTCCGAGCGTTTCTGGACAGAGGAGTGACATCCTCCCGGCGCTCGTCCTGTGGACAGAGCGCGGGCTACTCTTCCTGTCAGCGGGACGGAGTCCTTACCTCGCAGTTGGGCATTCCTGCCCCACGCCACTTGCCTGGGTCTACAACCCCCGACAAAACAACTGGACAGGCGGTTCTCCTTCCCCAGCCTCCCTGGCTACTGCCAGCTCGCAAAACAACCTCTAATCCACCCAGCACAGTTCCCAAGGCTGAGTCCCGATGCACCCGGTACCGGCATTCAGGGCACTGAGGCCCCCCGACAGCCCAGCTGTTGCTAACCGTCCCTCAGCACTTGCAACCGACTCGACGCACTCCTTGGGCAACATCCCCCTTGCCCAGCCCTTGGCCTTGAGGTCTTCCACAAAGAAAAGATAAAGATAAAGATAAAGAGGGTCTGCCCTCGGTCCTAACGCCAATGGGCCCTCTGGAAATGGAACTTTTGGCAACCATTGGCAATGCCCTGCTGCATCCTGGCAACCTGCAGTGGTGCTCTCTTCCAGTGGCAAGACCCCTGCTGTTTTCTCGCCCCCCTGGGTTGCAGCCTTCTCAGCTGGCCTTGCAGGGCTTTGAAACCCTTGGGCCGTTCCCGGCAGACGCTGTCTGGCAAGGGGTTCTGCTGACGGTAATCAGAAGGGAAGGGTGCATCGGCAGGCAGGATGGACTCCTGCAGCAAGGAACCCCTGTCCAGTGGCCAAGAGCAAGATTCTACCCACTCCTTAGATTTCTGGCAAAGCGTAGTTGTATACGCGCCGGCCAATCTCCAGCCACGTCAACAGCGAGGACTCTGTCCCGCTAACGCGAGCGGCTTGCTGGGAGGCATCTGGATCAATCCGGTGCTTGTAGGGTACGCCAGCACAGGTACGTTTTACTACAGATTTTGCTCAGGGGTATGGCGGGGATCCATGTATCCCGGTGCTCACCCTGCGGGCAGGGCGCGGGACTGATTGCCCCTGCACCCCGTTAGCTACACCGCTGGGAAGCCCCGCCCTCTATATAGTGGCTAGTCACTATCCACTCACCACTATCCAGGGTGAGGGTCGGGATGAAAGGCGGGGACACTTTGGTTTTCAATGGACTGGCCTAAAACCGAGACGGTAACCCCACCGCATGAAGCAATAAGGTAGGATTCATTCCAGTAGATTACCCTTGCCTCAATGAGAACTGCTTACCAGTACCGTTTGCGACCTACGCCCAGCCAGATTGCTTTGATGAGCGAGTGGCTAGACTTGTTACGGAAGCAGTACAACTACCGCTTGGCAGAGCGCTTTGCGTGGTGGGAACACAATCGCTGTGACATCAATGCTTGTCCCCTAGTCTGTCATTTGCCCCAGCTGAAAGACAAGCCCGATTTCTACTCCCAGAAACGGGACTTGGTGAGCACGAAAGCCCTGTTTCCGGAGTACAGAGCAGTCCATTCGCAAGTCCTGCAAAACTGCATAGAGCGAGTGCACAAAGCATTCGACCGCTGGCTGAAGGGGGACTGTAACGGCAAGCGGGCAGGGAAACCCAGATTTAAGGGAGCTGGGCGGTATCGCTCCTTCAGTTTCCCCCAGATGAAACAAGACTGCATTTGCGGGCAGTTTATCCATCTGCCCAAAATCGGTGCTGTTCGGATAATTCAGCACCGTCCTTTGCCTGACGGTTTTGTCATCAAGACTGCTACCATCACCCGCAAGGCAGACGGGTGGTATGTGACCTTGAGCCTGCAAGATTCATCTGTCCCCGTATTTACCCCTGACCCGCCAACACTGGAGAACACGATGGGGATCGACGTGGGACTGGACTCCTTTTTGGTGACCGACGCGGGGGAGTCTGTTCCAGTTCCCCAGTATTACCGCAGAGCCCAAAAGCGGTTAAAGAGACTGCAGCGGGCAGTGTCTCGCAAGAAGAAAGGGTCAAACCGCCTATGGCTAGTGACTAGTGGATAGTGACCAGTGGATAGTGAATAGTGACTATCCACTAACCACTATCTCAGCGCAAAGATTTTCATGACAAAACAGCGAACTGGCTGGTAAGCAAGGGCAAACATATTGGGTACGAAGCCCTGAATATCAAAGGTGTTGCTAGAACCCGACTAGCAAAATCTACCTATGATGCTGGGTGGGGACAATTTCTGCAAATGCTGGCAGTCAAGGCTGAAAGAGCTGGGCTGAGGGCGATTGCAGTGAATCCCAACGGCAGCAGTCAAAACTGCTCTCGGTGCGGTCAAAGAGTACCGAAAGCGATTCAAGACAGATGGCATTCTTGTTCCCATTGTGGGCTAGAACTAGGACGCGACCACCATGCGGCCATCAACATCAAGCACAGGGCGGTGGGGCATCCCGTTCTTTTCGCGTCAGCGGGACGTAGTCCTCAAGCGCAGGAAACGTCCTTTTCGCGCTAGCGGCGCGGAGCGCTTTGCGTCAGCATGAGTGTGGGAGTATGTCACGTACCTTTAAGGCTGAGCGCAGAGGGATCCCATGGCGATCATCGTCCTGAAAGCCTGGTATTTGGATTCGGTGTTGTCTGCTTCCCAAGTCCAACAGAGGGCCCCCGACCTGCGCCTGAGCCGTACCGGCCTCTTGAAAACGGCGATGCGGGCCGACTTTCTCGACGATGTGGAGCAGGTGAAGGCTTCCCTGTGGTGGCAGCGCTACCTGGAAGGAGAGCTGGTGGAGTTTTACATCGAGGGCAGCGGTGCCTACAGCATCTCCAACCTCGATTTAATTAGCCGCGAGATCTACTTTAATAAGCGGGCCACTCTGAACATGACCGAGCCGGTCATCTACTTCTGCGGCCAATCGGATTACCCCGACTCCAGCGCCACTCTGCACCGGGCATTGCAAGCCGTGGTAGAGACCCTCAATCGCAACCACGGGCCGGTTGTGCCCCTACAGCTTCAGGGATCCCTTCCCGCTGAGGCTGAGACCCCGCTCATCGATGCGGCCTTGATTCGCAAGCTCAAGCACGCGCTGCTGGTGGTGGCCGATGTAACCCCTGTGCAGGTGAATGGCCGGGGGCGTCCCCTACCCAGCCCTCAGGTCTGTCTGGAGTTGGGCTATGCCCTGCAATCGAAGCGCCCCGAACAATTGCTGCTGGTACAACTCCCCCGCGACGGCATCGAGGGATCCTTTCCCTTTGAGGTAGAGGGCAGCAGTTTTTTGAAAATCGCCGATCCCCAGCATCTGTCCGATCAATTGGGAGCCGAGATCGCCCGGCAGTTGCAGCGCAACCGGGTTATCTCCCTCTAGCCAGCAGCACCTATCCAACCTCCCCTCGCAGCCGCTAGACTCTTGGAGATGGCCTCATGGTGGCCGCCTCTGGCCATAGGGGGCGCGGATCCCCGAAACCCAAACAGCCTCGCTACCTTATTTTCCCCTTGTGAACCATGACCCTGGCTAACGCAAATCCTTTGGTTTCGCCGGATCGCTCTGCATCAGGTTGGCAGAGAGGTCTGAACAGCATAATGTTCCTGCTGCTGTTGGGGGTTCCCCTATCTTGGGTGGGGCACTTCCGGGGCTGGGATCCCAACCTGGTCTTCCTCTGTGCGGCTTTGGCGGTGGTGGCCTTGGCAAAGTTTATGGGTCAGGCCACGGAAGAGATTGCAGCCTTGACAGGGCCGACAGTCGGGGGGCTGATCAACGCCACCTTTGGCAATGCGGCGGAGTTAATCATCGGCTTGGTGGCACTGCGGGCGGGGCTGGTGGATGTGGTAAAAGCCTCCGTCACCGGCGCGATCATCAGTAACCTGCTCCTGGTGGCCGGCTTGGCCATGTTTTTGGGCGGGATCAAGTTTCGAGAGCAGAGCTTTCGACCCGAGGTGGCCCGCATGAATGCCTCGGTGATGAACCTGGCGGTGGTGGCCTTGATCTTGCCCAGCGTGGTCACCTATGCCGATGCCAACTTGGGGGAGATCTCCATCCAAGAGCTATCCACGGCAGTAGCCCTGGTGCTGATTGGGGTTTACGGTCTCACTTTGCTGTTTTCCCTCAAAACCCACAGTTACCTCTACGCCCTTCACGAAGCAGAAGCCGCAGAAGATGAGGCGGCCAATCGCCTGGCCCCCAATCCGGTTTTGCAGGCGGAAGGATCCATTCCCCAAGTGCTGACGGCTCCGCCCGAGGGAGCCGGTTTGGGGTTTTGGGTGCTGGCCCTCTTGGGGTTGACGGTGTTGGTGGCGCTGGAGTCGGAACTGTTGGTGAGCACTCTAGAGGACACGCTGGAACACTTTCACATGACGCCGCTGTTTATGGGGGTGGTTTTGTTGCCGATCATCGGCAACGCGGCAGAGCATGCGACGGCGATCACGGTGGCCATGAAAGACAAGATGGATCTCTCCTTCTCGGTGGCGCTGGGCTCGACGATGCAGATTGCCCTGTTTGTGGCACCTCTGCTGGTGCTGGCCGGGGATGTGCTGCATCAGCCCATGAACTTCAACTTCGGCATGGTGGAGTTGGTGGCCATTGCCGTCTCGGTGCTGCTGATCAATTCCGTTAGCAGCGATGGGCGCTCCAACTGGCTGGAAGGGCTACTGCTCTTGGCCACCTATGCCATCCTCGGGATTGCTTTCTTCTTTCTGGAGTGAGGCGTTAAAGTGTTCTGCACCGCTGACGCAAACGGCTCATGCTGCGAAGCTGCGAATGGTGCCCCGCACCGCTGACGGGAACGGTAGGCAGGCCGAAGCCGAGGAAAACGGGATCCCTGTTGTGGCCTCTCCTTTTCGGTGCATCTTTTGCCCTATCCCCCATAGGCGGGCCCGCATGGGGGCAGGAAACTGCTGAAAACAACGGCACCGCCCCCAACCTGCCTTTGCTCAACCGTTTGGATGCCCTAGAAGAGCTGCGGCAAGCGCTTAGCCTCCCCACCTCCTCTGTCCAGGCGGAGGCCGTGACGCTGGATGGGCGGCGTTTGTTCGTGGTTACCGCACCGCAGGGGGATCCCGGCAGCCTGCCTCCGGTGTTGCAGCGGGTGCGCTCCATTGAACAAACCCTGCACCAGTTGGCCAGCGCCGGATTCGATCCAGAGGCGCTGCAGGTTGAAGTCACCCTGGACGGCCAGACCAACCAGCCTGTTATCCGGGTGAATGGGCGACATTTGCTGACCATCACCTCCCTCGATGCTCAATTCCAGGGCGCCCAACCCATGGACTGGGCTGAGCAGGTAGCCGGCATTGTTGAGGAAGCGCTGCGCACTTCGCAACGGGAGCGGCAGCCTCAATTTTTGCGCCGCCAAGCGGTGATTGCCCTCGGCATCCTGGCTGTGGTAGGGAGCCTGAGCCAGCTCTGCCAGCGAAAACGGCGACGGCTGCAGCAAAAACGCGATGCCCTGCAGACGGAATACCAGGCCATCCAAGCAGAGGTACAGGAGCACCTAGCGGGGGAAGAGCAGTCGGGTGTGGATCCCGTCTTGGTCGAACAACAGGCCGGACGCAAACGGCAGGAATCCTACTTGGAGCTGCAAATTCGCCTGCTACGCCTGGTGCAAATTAGCCTGTGGGTGGGCGGAGTCGGGGTGAGCTTGGGCCTTTTCCCGCAAACGCGACCCCTGCAAAGGTTTTTCCTGGTTTCCCTGCGCGGCCCTCTGTTGCGGTTGGTAGGGGTGGGTCTGGCCACCTATGGCAGTGTCTGGCTGAGTGGACTGGTGCTGGATAACCTCTTTGCTGCCCTGCGCCAAGAGCAAAATGCCCCCACCTATCGCCTCAGCAAACGTCTCAGCACCTTTGCCAGCGTCTCTAAAGGAGTTGCAGCCACTACCTTGGTCTTGCTCGGATCCCTGGCTGGCCTGGCCTCGGTGGGGGTCAATATTGGCCCCTTAGTGGCCAGCCTAGGCTTTATTGGGCTGGGGATTTCCCTGGCTGCTCAGGATCTGATTAAGGACGTGATCAATGGGCTGTTGATTTTGATCGAAGATCAATTTGCCGAAGGGGATGTGATCGTGGTGGACGGGCGGGGCGGCCTCGTGGAACACATGGATCTGCGGCTAACCCAGTTGCGCAACACCGAAGGCAGCTTGATCTCCATTCCCAACAGTGCCATCCGGGTGGTGGAGAACCTCTCCAACGGCTGGTCACGGGTGGATCTGGGGATTGTGATCGCCTATGAAAACGATCTGGAACAGGCAATACGCATCACCGAGCAGGTGGCTCTGCAGATGTACCGGGAGCCAGCTTGGCGGGAAAAAATCCTCGAGCCCCCCGAAATGCACGGTGTCGATGATCTGGGGGAGCGGGGGATCACGTTGCGCATTTGGATCAAGGTGCAGCCCCTGCAGCAGTGGAGGGTGGCGCGGGAATACCGCCGTCGCCTCAAGCACGCCTTCGATCAAGCAGGGATCCAGATTCCTTTCCCACAGCAGACCCTCTGGTTCCACAGCCCCTTGGAGATGCGCATCCAGGGTCTCAGCCCAGAGGAGACCCACCGCCTGCTGCACCTGATGGAATCGCGGCTCGAGGCTCGCCTGCGGGAAAGGGATCCCGTTGCAAACGACTTGACAAATTGACAAAATAGGCGGCTGCCGAAAGCTTCTACCCTTAGCCGCTCAGCCGGCTAGCAGTTTCAACAGGGCGGTCGCGCCAGCAGGCCGCAAGTCTAGTGACTACTCATCGCCGATGATTTCCGGCTCAGTCAGTTCATCCGACATTTCGATGACGGCGCGGCGGATCGGCTTCATCCAGCCATCTTCTATATCATCCGGATCCTCGTAGCGGCGGCGCTTGGCGCGGTTGGCCACCTGTACCGTGATGCGATAGCGATTTTTGGAAGCGTTGATCAGAGCCTCTACCCGACGCATCAGCTCGTCATTGTCAATAGCCAGTTGATTCTTGCGGGAAGCCATAATCGCAGTCTTAAATCGCCACCAGGATCCCAACGAGACTCCGTCCCGCTAACGCGAAAGGACTCCGTCCCGCTACCGCGATCCTAGCAGAGAACCTTCCAGTTCTTGCATTCCTGTAGCGTTGCATGGCAATAGGGTGGGACTTTTGCCAAGAACTCATTTGTCAAGATTTGTCAAGAACTCATTTGTAGAGCAGCTTGCTCTGCTCTTGTACAACTCACAGGGGCTGCTAATCCAGCAAAAACTGTACCCACTTCGGCGGGGGTGGCAGCGGGCAACGAAAGTGCTCCATCACCAGGGCGGCCACCAAATGCACCGTGAATACGTAGATGAGGGAATTGAAGGCAATAAATCCCACCACCACCACCTGAACCATCCAGGGTTCTGCCACCCAGTAGACGCCCCATCGGCTGAGGGACACATCCAGGAGCCAGTTGGTTAGGCCGGTAAGTTGAATGGTTACGTAGATCCAGAGGTTTTCCCCCACCAGTAGGGAGGAAAGCACCAACTGAAAGATCAAGCCCAGGGCGCTGAGCACAGCCCCGCTCACCACCGAGACGTACCAGGAAAGACGCTGCTGCCACAGGCGGGCACACCAATAGCCCAGCAGACCATAGGGAATGACATAGAGAATGCTGCGCGTGGGCCCTATCAGCACCGTCAGCAACAGGCCGGAGACCACCAGGGCCATTGCCCCTGTGCGGGGATCCCAGCGCATCACCGCCAGCGCCACCGGAATGGGGAAAAACAGACGTATAAAGGGGGCCAGCGGCGTGTAGCTCAGGATCCAGATCAAGGCCGCGGTACTGGCCAAAAAAGCCGTTTCCACCACCCTCAAAGCCGGAGAACGGGGAGGTGGGGGGGGTAAGGGAGGAAAGTCATCCTGCACAGAAGGCTGAGGCGGCGGGGGCACATCCAGAAAAGCACAACTTTTCCCAGCTTAGGCCACCGGTTGCCGGGCTGGGCGCAATTGTTGCTTGGAGGTGTGGATTTGGACTGCAAACCGACCCCCATCGGCCAGTCTCTCCTGACCCTACCCATCAACTTGTCTTGAAACGACTAGGGCGTTCTGATAAAGTTGAGGCGGGATTTGCCCTGAGAGAGCGGGATCCCTTCTGGACAAGTCTAGGGTCAATGCTATGGCAGTGCGGGTGGGCATCAACGGTTTTGGCCGCATCGGACGGCTGGTGTTGCGGGCTGCTTGGGGCTGGGAAGAGCTGGAATTCGCCCACATCAACGAGATCAAAGGGGGAGCTGCGACGGCGGCCCACCTGTTGAAGTTTGACTCGGTGCAGGGCCGCTGGGCTATCGACATTGAGGGATCCGATAACCGGCTGCGCATTCAGGACAAAACCCTCACCTTTAGCGAACACAAGTCTCCTGGTGAAGTGCCCTGGGCAGAGTTGGGGATCGAGCTAGTGCTGGAATGCTCGGGCAAATTTGTCAAGGCAGCGGAGCTGGATGCCTACTTCAAAGCGGGGGTGCGCAAGGTGATTGTGGCTGCCCCTGTCAAGGACGAAGAGGCCCTCAACATTGTTATGGGCGTCAACGATCACCTGTACGACCCGGCCCGGCACCATTTGCTGACGGCGGCTTCCTGCACCACCAACTGCCTGGCTCCTTTGGTGAAGGTCATCCACGAGGGGATCGGCATTGTTCACGGGGTGATCACCACCATCCATGACGTTACCAATACCCAAACCATGGTGGATGCCCCCCACAAAGACCTGCGGCGGGCCCGCTCCGCTCTGCTGTCTCTGGTGCCCACCACCACCGGCTCGGCTACGGCCATTGGTCTGATTTACCCCGAACTCAACGGCAAATTAAACGGCATTGCGGTGCGTGTTCCTCTCTTGAACGCTTCCCTGACCGATGCGGTGTTCGAAGTCAGGCGGCCCACCACCGTGGAAGAAGTCAATCACCTCTTAAAAACGGCAGCCGAGGGCGAACTCAAGGGGATCCTCGGCTACGAGGAGCTGCCCCTGGTCTCGGTGGATTTCAAAGGGGATCCCCGTTCCAGCATTGTGGATGCGCCCTCGACGATGGTGGTGGATGGCGCCCAGGTGAAGATCCTGGCCTGGTACGACAACGAATGGGGCTATGCCAACCGCATGGCGGAACTGGCCCGCAAAGTGGCCCGCAGTCTATAGAAACATCTCCCTTGGAGACCTGCCCATGACTTCTGTTTCGACAGCTCAAGCCTCTGCGGTTCGCAACTACGCCCTGGTTACAGCGGCCTATTGGGGGTTCACCATCACCGATGGCGCCATCCGCATGTTGGTGCTGCTGCACTTCCACAAGTTGGGCTTTACCCCGATCCAAATTGCCATGCTGTTTCTCTTCTACGAGATCTTCGGGGTGATCACCAACTTCCTGGGCGGCTGGATTGGATCCCTGTTTGGCCTGCGGCTGACCCTGTATGGGGGCATTGCCATCCAGATCTTCGGTTTGGTGATGCTGGGGGTGATCAACCTGCAGTGGCCGGTCTGGAGTCAGGTGGCCTACGTGATGACCGCCCAAGCTCTGGCCGGGATCGCCAAAGATCTCACCAAGATGAGCTCCAAAAGCGCCATCCGCCTGGTGGTGCCCAAAGAAGCGGAATCCCGCCTGTTTCGTTGGGTGGCTATGCTCACCGGATCCAAAAACGCCCTCAAGGGGGTGGGGTTCTTTGTGGGAGCGGCCCTGCTGCAGATCTTCACCGAAATCTACGGGGATCCCATGGGCTTCCGCATGGCCAACTTTGTCCAGGCGGGGGCGTTGGCTTTGATCTTCTGTTCGGGGGCGCTGCTGCCGGCAGACATGGGCAAAATCAAGGCCAAGATCCCCTTCAAGCGGCTGTTTTCCAAGAGCAGAGAGATCAACATCCTCTCGGCAGCTCGCTTTTTCCTGTTTGGGTCGCGGGATGTGTGGTTTGTGGTGGCCCTGCCGGTGTTTCTCTACGACGAGCTGGGCTGGACTTTTATGCAGGTGGGCAGTTACATGGCCATCTGGGTGATTGGCTATGGGTTCATTCAGTTTGTAGCGCCGCAACTGCTGGGTGGGGGTCGCCCTGGCCGTGCTCCCAAGGCCCGCACCATCCAGATTTGGACCTTCGTGCTGACGGCGGTGCCGGCGATCATTGCCACAGCCTTCATGGCCGGGCTGGCACCGGAGCTGGTGATCACCGGCGGCTTGATCCTGTTCGGGATCGTCTTTGCCTTCAATTCGGCAGTGCATTCCTACCTGGTGCTGGCCTACACGGAAGACGACGACGTAGCCCTCAATGTGGGCTTTTATTACATGGCTAATTCCGGCGGGCGGCTGTTGGGGACGGTAACTTCTGGGATCCTCTTCCAGTTCTACGGATTGGAGGGCTGTCTTTGGTTTTCCACCCTCTTGATCTTGGCGGCGGGGCTGTTCTCGTTGAAATTGCCGGATCCCAGCAAAACCCCGGTGGAGTGGGTGGTTAAGCCAGGGGATTGAAGATGGAGGGCTACCAGCGGAGATCGATGCATCCATTCAACCCATCCACAAATGGGTGGAGGGGAAAGAACTCTGCTCAGCACAAACGAGAGGCCCAACGATGAGATAGTAGAGGAGCAAGCAGCTTTTCCGGCAGCCTATGAGCCTGCGCATTGTTCCCACGACGCCCTTCCCTGGCCAGAGACCCGGCACCTCTGGCCTGCGCAAGCCGGTATCGGTGTTTCAGCAGCCCCACTACCTGGAAAACTTCGTCCAATCCATTTTTGATGTCCTAGAGGGATCCGCCGGCCAAACCCTGGTGGTGGGGGGGGATGGCCGCTACTACAACCGCGAGGCCATTCAGATCCTGCTCAAGATGGCGGCGGCCAACGGCATCGGGCGAGTCCTGGTGGGCCAAGGAGGGATCCTCTCCACGCCGGCGGTTTCCTGTCTCATCCGCAAGTACGGCGCCTACGGGGGGATCATCTTCTCTGCCAGCCACAACCCCGGCGGCCCCCAGGGGGATTTCGGCATCAAGTACAACATCGGCAACGGTGGCCCTGCCCCGGAGAAGGTGACCGAGGCCATTTACGCCCGCACCCAGCAGATCCGGGAGTACCGCATCCTGGAAGCTCCCGATGTCGATCTGGATCGCTTGGGCGAGCAACGGCTGGAATCCCTGACGGTGTCCGTCATCGACCCGGTGGCCGATTACTTGGGCCTGATGCAGCGTCTGTTCGATTTCGAGGCCATCCGCGACTACCTGGCTTCCGGGATCCGCATTGCCTTCGACGCCATGCACGCCGTCACCGGCCCCTATGCCCACGCCATTTTGCAGGGATCCCTGGGAGCACCAGAGGGCAGTGTGCTCAACGGGCAGCCCCTGCCGGATTTTGGCGGCGGACACCCGGATCCCAACCTGGTGCATGCCCGCTCGTTGGTGGAACTGTTGTTTCGGGAAGATGGGCCGGACTTTGGGGCCGCTTCCGATGGGGATGGGGATCGCAACCTGATCCTGGGCCGCCAATTTTACGTGACCCCCAGCGACAGCTTGGCAGTGCTGGCAGCCAATGCCCACCGGGTACCCGGCTACCGAGAAGGGCTGGCGGGAATTGCCCGCTCCATGCCCACCAGCCAGGCAGCAGATCGGGTGGCGGCCAAGCTGGGGATCCCTTGCTATGAGACCCCCACCGGCTGGAAATTCTTCGGCAACCTGCTGGATGCGGGCAAAGTTACCCTCTGCGGGGAAGAGAGCTTCGGCACCGGATCTCACCACATCCGGGAAAAAGACGGGCTCTGGGCCGTCCTGTTTTGGCTGAACATTTTGGCCGTTCGACGGCAGCCGGTGCGGCAGATCGTGGAAGAGCACTGGCGCACCTATGGGCGCAACGTCTACTCCCGTCACGACTACGAGGGACTGCCGGTGGAGGTGGCCGAGGCGCTGATGGAAGACTTGCGACGCTCCCTGCCTGGGTGGGTGGGCCAGCGCTTGGGATCCCACACAGTGGCTTATGCCGATGACTTCAGCTACACCGATCCCGTAGACGGCAGCACCACCAGCCACCAAGGGATCCGCATCGGCTTTGAAAATGGCTCCCGCATCATCTACCGGCTTTCGGGAACCGGCACCCACGGAGCCACCCTGCGGGTGTACCTGGAGCGATTGGAGCTGGATCCGGCCCGACATGGCCTGGAGCCCCAAGCGGCCTTGGCCGAACAGATTCAACTGGCCGATCACCTTGCCCAGATTCGCGCCCGCACCGGTCGGCAGCAGCCAGACGTCATCACCTAACCCGCCGCAACAGTGGACAGGGAGCCTTCCCAGGGAAGCGGGGATCAGGGCCTGAGGCCATCCCAGCCGGTCGCGTCGGCGTCGCGGAGCAAAAAGGTGCCGATAGGAGAGGTGATGGGAGAGGTCAGTTGAAAATCTCCCCGCTCTTGGGTGAGGCCCACCGGGCGACTGGGGAAAGCCACCAGGATCCCTTCCAAGCGCAGTGACTCTGCCACCGGATCGTAGGCCAGGCGCAGCTCAAAATCCCGCAGGTCGCGGCGGACTTCCACGCGGCGGATCCCTTCTTCCGTCAGGCCCAAGCGCAGCCGCCAGTGGTTTTGCCACTGCGTGCCGAGAGTGGCATCCAGCTCCAGACCATAGGTAGAGATCTGGCCCAACCGGGGATCGTAAACCGCCTGCAGGGCATAGCTGATCCCCGGTTCATACACCTCCAGGCCGGAGCGTTGATCCCGGTTAAATGTGGTGCTGCTGCGTCCCCGATACTCCAGACGAACGGGTTGGAGCTGTCCCTGGTTCAGGTCGTAGGCCGTCTGCAACTGAATGTTGAACAGATCAGGGGCGGTGCTCCAGGTGAAGTTGGCGTTGAGGGTATCCCACTTCTGGGTGATGAAGTCGTAGCCAAGGCTGGTGTCCAGGCGCACCAGGTTTTTCACCTCTGCCTGCAGCTCCTGCAAGTTGCGGGAGGCAATCGCTGCCAAATCCTCCGGGGTATCGTCGGGGAAGGTCAGGGCTATCGGCAGCTCGCCGGGCAGGTCATCTTCAAAGGCAATGTAGCCTGGGGGCACATCGAGTAGGGGATCGCGGGGCGTAAAGAAGCTGATGTTGGCATTGATGCGATCCACATCTTTAGGGCTGGTAGAGAGGGTTTGGAAGGGCACAGAATTGTTGCCGTAGAAGGTGCGGCTGTAGCGCAGGTCGATGGTATTCCAGTCGGCAGGTCTGAGGCTGAGGCGAGGGTTGAGGCTGACAGTAGACTCCTGGTCAGGAGTGGAGTAGAGAACTTGGGTGTAATCGATAGAACCCGGCATGAAGGTGATCCAGGGAGCCGGTTGAATATCGTTGAACTGAAGGCTGGAGCGCAGCTCGTAGCGATTGAAAAAGTGGAGGCCCGCCCCCACCTCCTGATCCGGCTGTTGCTCTTGAGTTAGGGTGAGGGCGCTGCTGAGAGCAATATCGGGCGTGATGCGAACGAGGTCGGGGTTAAAGGCCAGCTCGAAGTTGCGACGCGGCTCGTTGTCGCCATTGGAACTGCTGTAGGCACGGTAGGCCAGGCGATAGGTACCTCCCCAACCGGGTGGGGTCAGTTGAGTGCCCAGCGTCAACCGCGCATCGGCAAAGTCGGGGCCATCTTTGACGCTCACCCGCTGGTTGTAGTCCAAGCGCAGATCCGATTGCAGCCAATGCACGCCCCCGTAGCGCTGAGTGTGGCTGAGGGTGAGGGGGAAGCTGTAGATGCCCCGCTCCTGGGATCCGGTGCGGCTGATGTTGAGGGTGGTGGTGGAGAGATCCCCCTGAAAGGTGGCGTTGAGGCGGAGATCGGCGTTGTCGTTGCGTCCGCCGGCAGGACGGTAGGTGTTGTCCAGGTTGAGGTTGAGCTGCCCCCGCAGTTGGCCTTCCTGCCCAAAGAGGTTGGCAGCGTAAAAGTCGAAGTTGTGGTCGATGCGGAAACGGCTGGAGAAGCGCTGTTGGTCAGCTTCGGTAACCAAGTAAAACTGGGCTCGCCCGTAGTTGACACTGTCCGGGATGGGCAGGATGTAGTCGTGCAGGAAGCCGATGCCCAAGCCTTTTTTCTGCATGACATCCAGCCGCAGGCCGCCGAAGTTGTATTCGTCGAAGCGGTAGGCCCAACTGGATTTGACAAACACCCCCTCTGTCTCGCTGCGCCCCGGCAGCACCCACTGGTGATCCCGCAGGCTGTAGATGAACAGGGGGAAATAGGCAATCTGCAGGCCTGCCCGCAGATCCCCTGCTTCTGTGAGTTCGCCGCCGGCAAACACGCGGGCGTCGTAGACGATCACCCGGTCATCGGGAAACACCTCCACCCGATCCCCTTGCACGTAGTGGGTGATGGGTGGCTCTGGCGAGGTGGTGACGGTGGCTTTCTCGAAAAAGATCTGATCCCCCAAAATGGCGGTGGTCTCTTGGCTGCGCACAAAAACCTTGGTGCCCGGCTCCTCCCCCGGCAGAATGACCAGCGAGCTCTCAAATTGGGCGGTGCGACCGGGGATATCCAGATCCAAATTTCGCCCTTCGATTTGCCGGATCCCGCGCCCTTGGGGGCCAGGGGGCTGCTCCATGCGAAAAGGGCCCTCGCTGCGCAGGCGTCGCTCCCGCCGATAAAACAGCAGCCGGTCGCCGGTGATGCGGGTGCCGTCAGCCAGTTGGATCAAGGCGTTCCCCTCGGCAATGCCCAGGTCTTGTTCGGCGATGTAGCTGAGCACATCCCCACTCACGTTGATTTGATCCGGGTCAAGAGGAATTTGCCGCTGCGCGGTGGCCGAGAGCTGCTGGCGAATCTGGGATCCCTGGCTAACGTTCCCTGTCGCCGAGACGGCATCTGCCCCGGTGCCCAGATCCCGCAAAAGGGGGAACTGCTCCAGCAGTTGAGGAGCCAGGGGTGAGCCCGCAGTGGGGACAAAGGCTTCCCTGCCCCTTTGAGTGGCCATGGGGGATCCCGTCAGCCCCGACCCAGGGGTGGCCTCTGCCAACAGGACACCGCCCAAATCCAAGCTCCCACCGGCTTGGGAGATCAAGGGAGGAACCGTCGAAGCTGGGATCCGATTTAACCTTGCCTCTGAACCGGCTCCACCTTGCAGTTGGGCCGTAGCCCGGTTTTCGCCATTGGATTCCGATCGCGTTAGCGGGACGGAGTCCTTGGTGGGGCGCAGCCAGGGTTGCTCTTCCACCTGCAGGGCTTCAGCCTGAGAAGTCATGGGCTGGGAAAGCCGAAGGGAGTTCAGGCTGGGAACTGCCGCGGTGGGCGTCGCCAGTGAAGCGGGCTGGGGAGCCGGTGTTGCCTGGGCCTGCTGCGCCTGTCGCCGAGCATGGGCTGCTGCCCCTTCGGCCAACAGCCGTTGTAGCCGCTGTCGGTTCAGTTCTTCTGGCGTGAGGGGCTTTTCAGGAGAGTTGGCAGAGGGAGGAGAGACCGGGGCCGCAGGGGGTAGGGTTGCCGCAGTCAAGGCCGTAGCAGGCAGAGAAGATTGCGCCTCGGCCAAGGTGATGGGCTCCTCATCGGCGGCAGCCATCGGTTCTGGGCTGGAAGCCCGGCGGGCCAGTTGCAGGCGCTGAGCAAGTGTTTGCGCTGACCGAAAGCGCTGGTAGCCCTCCAGAGAGAACTCCGTCCCGCCGACGCCAACAGTGGGCGGGGGATCCAACTGGGCGAAGACGGCCTCCCCCGTCCCCAACCACAGGGAGCCGCCCCAGCAAAGAGCCAACCACTTTGCCCAAGGGCTGAAGTCATGGGGGAAGTTGCAGGATTTCACCGTAAAAACCGCCACAGTAAAGAGAAGCCCACCCCACCGAAAATCATATTCGGCAACCAGGCAGCCAGCCAGGGATCGATATGCTCCACTCGACCCATCGCTCGTCCCAGGCTCATCAGTACATAGTAAATAAACACCAGAACAATCGCTAGCGCCACGCCGCCGTAGCGCCCCGTTCGCCGCACCGTTTGCAGGCCCAAGGGGGCAGCCACCAAGATGGCGAAAAAGCTGGCCAAAGGAATGGCGAACTTGAGGTGGTATTCTGTCAAGCAGCGGGCCACATCGGCAGAAGGACGTTGCTCCGCTCGATATCGCTGGCACTGCTCCCACAGCTCCCCCGCCCGTTGCTCTTGGGGCACTTTTTCCGCGTACACCAGGCCCACCAGTTTGTTGACGATGTTGAGCTGCATTTCTTCCACCTGGCCTTCATAGTAGGTGCGCCCCTGCTCGTCATAACGGCGGATCACCACATCTCGCAGTTGCCACGATTGGCCCACCTGCTGCGCGGTTTGAGCGGAGATCACCTGCGGATAGCGCAGGTGGCCGGTCTCAGCTTTGCGATCCAGGATCAACAAATCCTGCATCAAGCCGGTCTTCGGGTCAATCGATCCGACATGAAACCAGAGATCATCATCCACCCGCACGATCTCTTCTGGATTAAACAAAAGAGCATCTTGAGCCAAGATGAGGTTCTTGTTCAGGATTTTCACCTTTTGGTTGGTTTCCGGCACAATCACTTCATTGGTCAACAGCGCCAAGCCGCTGATCAGCAGGCCAATACAGAGCACGGGGATAAACACTTTGCGATAGGGGATCCCAGCAGCACGCAGGGCGGTGATCTCGCTGTCGGCTCCCATTTTGCCCAGGGTGAGCAAGGTGGCAAAGAGGCCGGCAATGGGAAAGGTGACCACCAAAATGGCGGGCAAATTGAGGAGGAGAATGTGCAAAATGGTCAGGGGAGGGGCGCCCTTTTTCACCAGCAGATCGGTGTAGATAAAGAGCTGGTTGCCCAGCATCATCACCGTGCCCCCGGCCACCCCCAGAAAGAAGGGGCGGATCATCTCTTTGAAGAGATAAAACTCCAAAAAGGCAGCCCCCAATTTCAGGGATCCCCAAAAGCTGCCCGCTTGAGCAGGGGTTCTGCGCAGTTTGCCCTCGGCGAGTGGAGCCGTCATGACATCACCTCGGATCACAACCTCAGCCAAACCTGGACGATCAAAAACCACAGATGGCTCCCCGAGGGGGGATCCCATCAGAGGGCGTCGGTGATGCGAAACTGAAACATGCCCTGCTGTTGCCCGTCCCCTTCGACGGTGTATTCATCTTGTTTTATGTTCAGGGTAACCAGCTTGCCACTGAGGCGATTGGCGCCCCGGCACATCTGATCCAGCGCGTTGCGGCCCGGCAGAGCTTGGGTGCTCTCCCCGGGAAGGCGGCCGACCTCTCCCCGATCGCAGAGCACCACAGGAGCCTGTTCGGCGCTGATTTTGAAAATTTGTTCTCGGTCAAAGTAATCGGCGCGATCCCCTTCGATGGCGCGGTTGGCCTGCACAATAACCACATTGCCAAAGAAGCGGGCATCGCCGCTGGCTTGGTCGATCTCCACCCGGTCGGCGTAGATCACCGTCGGCTGATCCACATCGGCCTGGGTCTCCGGGTTTTGTAGCCGCCGCGCCAGCCACTCCCCCTCGATCTGCTCGATCACCACCTCTCCCCGCAGCTCCACCTTTTCAGGGGTGATGGTGGCTTGGTTGGCCTTGGCCCTACGTCCCCGCTGGATAAACTCGACGGCATCGCTAAACTCGGAAGTGCCGGTGCGGGAGTTGTAAACCAGGCGGGCAGCCCGCACTTCGGTTTCGGCTTGGCGCAGTTCTTCCGTCAGGGATCCCCCGCCGGGCGTGGGGGTAGAGGCAGCCATCTGCCGGTAAAGGACGTTCTCTTCAAAGAAGAAGATCTTGTCGCGGTGGTTGCCCTCTAGGCGGGCTGAGGTGAGCACCCGTCCGGGCTCTTCCAGGGTAACTCCTCCCGTCAACAGACTTTGGGATTCGCGGCGGCGGTAGGTGCCCTGGGCCGCCTGGATGATGGTTTCCCCCTGGCGGATCTCCAGGTTGCCTTCCCCTTGGGCAATTTGTGTGTTGCGGTCGTACGTGAGGCGGTCGGCAATGATGGTGACTTCTTGATCCTGTTGGTCTGGGGTCGCCTCCGGGCCGGGAGAGGCCTGGGCCAAGCGCAGATCGGCCAATAAGGGATCCCGGCTGCTGTCGCCGGCCACCTCTTGCAACACCACACCGCCGGAGAGAATGCTTTGGGCCTGCTGGCGCAGGTAGGTGCCTTGGGGAGCGCGAATCTCGATGCCGCGTTCGCGAATGCGCAGGTTCCCTTTCCCCTCGGCCACCTGGTTGGTGCGGTCGTAGGTGATCTGGTCGGCGGTGATGGTGGTGGAGGTGGGTGCCGAGCCGTTTGGGGGCAACACTATCAGCTTGCCCTGCTCGGCCCTGAGAAGGGCAAACTGAAAGTTAAACGAACCGGAGCGGCCCTGCAGCACCATTTCCCGGCCTTTGAGGGTGAACTCCGCCGGCACCTCGATGCGCTCTTCAGGGGTGACTCTCAAGGCGCTGGTCAAGAGCAGGCTGCCGTCGCCGCTCCTCACCTCCACCTCCTCATCCAAATACAGCTCATCGGCGGTGGCATTGTAGCGGGCTCGCTTGGCCCGCCAAGTCATCTGCTCGCTGCTATCAAAAAAGGGATCCGGCACCCCTTTTTGCCGGTCGGCACCTTCTCCGTAGAAGTAGCCGTGTGCCCCCTGTTCAAATACCTGTTGCCCAGCTGCCAGATCCACCTGCTCGGCAATCAACCGCCAACGCTGATGGCCTCCCCGACGACCCAAGATGTCTACCCTGCGGCTGACCGAGAGGGGCTGATCGGGGGAAGGAGACTCCACCTTCACTTCCTCGATGTCGATTGACAAGGCCCAGCCCACCAAAGCAGCCAAGATGCTGCTCCCCAACAGCGCCACTCCCAGGTTGGAATTGAAGAATCGCCCCATCCTATTCTTGCTGCCGCCTCACCTCGACCCGAACTGACCACTCCCCTTGGAGCCAACGCTCTGAGCTAGCACTCTAGGCTGTAGCTTATCCCATTTTGCCGGCTGCACCGGGGGGATCCCGCGCACACCTAGCCTTAAGCCGACTTTTCAGCCTTCAGCCATAGCGGCTGAGGATGAACCCCAACCCCAGAAACAGCCCCAGCCAAAAATGGAGACTGACGGCGATGAACTTGGAGTGGCTAATCCGCTGCGGCTGGTCATGGTAAGCCCCCAGCAGGCGGGAAAGCCGCACTGCAAACGGGATCCCGGCCAAACTCAGCAGGGTCCAAGCTGGAAAGATCCCCAGCCCCACAAACAGCAGCATCAGGCCAAAAAGGCTGCCGCAGAGCCAGGGGATGAGGCGGGCCGAGCGCAAAGTCCCCAGGCGGGCCACCGGCGAGCGCTTGCCGCAGGCTAGGTCATCCTGCACTTGATGGAAATGGGAACAAAACAAAATCAAGCTGGTCGCCATCCCCACCACCAGTGAGGCTGCCAACCCCGGCAGCGACCAGGTCTGGCTTTGGCTGTAGTGGGCGGCCAAAACCGCCAGCGGCCCAAAGCTGAAAAAGCAGAGGATCTCGCCCAGGCCCTGATAGCCCAGGCGCAGGGGCGGCCCCTGGTAGGCATAGCCCAGCCCGCAGGCCAGCAGCACCAACAGCAGCACCGTGGGATCCGATTGCCGCCAGCTCAGCCACAGGATCCCCAGCAGCCCCAGGGCCAAAAAGGCATTCCCCACCCAAAACACCCGCCCTGGCTTGCCTGTCAGGTTAACCAGGGAGTGGAGTTTGTTTTTGTCCACCCCTGTCTGGGCATCGAACACGTCGTTGCTGAGGTTGACCCAGGCCAAGATGCAGATGGCGGCTCCCCAAAACACCCCCAAAACCCCCAAATCCAGTACCCCTGACTGGGCGTAGGCAATGGCGGATCCCACCCAGATGGGCATGATCGCCACACTGTACATGGGGGGCTTAAGGGCAGCCATCCACAATTGCCGGCGAGAGCGGTTGCTCCATGCGGCCTCTGCTGCTGGCTGCACTTGGCTGACATCTGGATGCATGCGAATTCTCCTTGGGGAGCAAGCCTGCTCTGGGGCCCGTCTCCGGATCTGTCCATATCCGTTCTGTAAGGTAGAGCGCCTTAGGAAGCATTCTCCAGGATGCTAAGAAACTTTGCAGTCCGTGAAGAAGCTCCTCAGATCTGGCCCCCAAAAGCCCGGGCTGCCGGCTCTTCTCCTAATCTCTTACTCCTAATCTCTTATCCTAAAGTCATCTCCTGCCGGTCTCCATCGACAGGTGTCCTGTTTTCGGCCAAGGTGGGATCGTTCTCTTTGCTCTTTCGCATGACCTCTTCTCTTTCCCCTCGGAATGCCCACGGTACGCTTGAGTGCCTGGAGTGGCCGAGAGCATGGCCGCCGACTCGCACTTCTACCTGGACGGACGAGGCGAGGGATCGGCGCTACTGGGATCCCTTCCTAGCCGCCTGCCAACAGATGGCACGGGCGCGGGGTGTTCCCCAAATCCTCAGCTTGTCGCAGCCCATCCCAGAGCTGGATCCGCTGGCGGTGCTGGCCCAGAGGCTGGGTTCTCTCCCCACAAACCGATTCCCGAGCTACTGTTATCTCTCCCACAAGGCCCGCGGGGAAAGGGTGCGGGTGTTGGGATGGGGATCCCTGCGGCGGGTCGATCTCTCGGGAGAAGGGGGCTTGCAGGCGGCGCGGATTTTTGTGGAAGAGCTGCAGCCCCACGTCCATGCCGCTTGCATTGGCAGAACGGAGCCCTCGGAAGTGGGAAGATTCCCAGGCAGCCGGCAGGAACGCCCTCTGTGTTTCTGTCGCCTTGGTTTCAGCCCCAGGAGCAAAGGGGGGGCAGCGCTGGTGCTGCCACGTTGGCAACTGTTGCAGGTGCCAGACTCCTGGGGATCCCTGACGGTGGCGCGGCTCAATCTGGAAATCGACCCCGAGAGCGACCTAGCGGCTTTGGCCGGGCAGATCACCGCCTTTTTTGCCCAAATGGAGCGCCTTTCTCGATCCCCCTTGCCCTCGTGGGAATTGCAAGCTCCTGTGCCAGTGAACTTGGAGGAAGCCCCCCTCTTGGCGCGCATCCAAAAAGCCCTGCAGGTGATTCAGGCGGGATCCCTGGAGAAAGTGGTGCTGGCCGAAGCCGTGGATCTGCACTTGCCTGTCCCGCCGTCAATCCCGTCCCTGCTGGCCTACCTGGAAAAAGATCATCCCGATTGCAGCATCTTTGCCTTTGCCGCTGGCGTCAGCGGGCCGAAGTCCTTGGAGGCAGATGCTCGGGGGAATTTGCCGGCCAGGCCTCTCCCCCTGGTCCAAGAGGGGGCCTTTCCCCAGGTTTTCTTGGGGGCCACCCCGGAGCGCTTGCTTTCCGTGTGGCAAGGCCGGGTGCAGATCGATGCCTTAGCCGGCTCCGCCGCCCGCGGCGCCACCCCTGTCCAGGATCGCCAGTTGGCCGAGGAGCTGCTCCGCAGCCCCAAAGACCGCCGCGAACACCAGTGGGTGGTGCGCTCGATCCAGGAGGCTCTGGGTCGGTTGGGGATGGATCCCTGCATTTCCCCGCAACCGCGGCTGCTCCGTCTAGCCAACATCCAGCATCTGCAAACCTTGATCGAGGCGGAGCTCCCCGCCGATGTACATCTGTTCGATCTGCTGGCCCAGCTCCACCCGACGGCAGCGGTGGGAGGGTATCCCCAACAGGCGGCGCTGCAGTGGCTAGAGCGGTTGGAACCCTTTGATCGCTCCAGCTATGCCGCTCCCTTGGGCTGGGTAGACTTACAGGGCAATGGCGAGTTTGTGGTGGGGATCCGCTCCGCCCTAATTCGGGGGAATTGGGCCCGCTTGTATGCCGGTGCCGGGATTGTGGCTGACTCCAACCCAGAGCAAGAGCTGGCCGAGATTCGTCTGAAGTTGCGCTCTCTGGTGCAGGCTCTGGCCTTGCGACCTGCAGCTCCTCTGCTCCCCAGCTTCTGAAGAGAGGGGATCAGGAAGATGTTTCTGCCGCCGCTGCGGGAGGTGGATACGAACCCCTCCACGAACAGCTACAGTGAGAAAGCTGGTCTTTGATTAGCCTCGGTGTCCTCTGCGGCATGGCGACCCTGAATCCCACCCATCCCCCTCGTATAGCCGGATCCCGCGCGCAAGTGGGGCTTTGGCCCGGCCTGATCCAGCACTATCGGGAATGGCTCCCCGTCAGCGCCAGCACACCTGTGGTCACGCTACATGAGGGCAACACGCCTCTGGTGCCTTCCCCGGCTTTGAGCCAACGGCTGGGGCGAGACTGTCAAGTTTACCTGAAGTTGGAGGGCCTCAACCCCACCGGTAGTTTCAAGGATCGGGGTATGACGATGGCCGTGTCCAAGGCCAAAGAGGCAGGGGCAGAGGCGATCATCTGCGCCAGCACCGGCAACACCTCGGCGGCGGCTGCTGCCTTTGCGGCCAAAGGAGGTCTGCGGGCCTATGTGCTGATCCCCGATGGCTACGTGGCCAAAGGCAAACTGGCCCAAACCCTGATGTACGGGGCGGAGATCATCGCCGTTCAAGGCAACTTCGACCAAGCGCTGGCTATGGTGCGGCAGCTGGCGGAAACCTACCCGGTGGCCCTGGTGAACTCGGTCAACCGCTTCCGCTTGGAAGGGCAGAAAACCGCCGCCTTCGAGGTGGTGGATGCTTTGGGGGATGCCCCCGATTGGCTCTGTATTCCGGTGGGCAACGCGGGCAACATCACGGCTTATTGGATGGGGTTTTGCCAGTACCGCCAGCAGGGCAAGGCTACCCGTCGCCCTCGTCTCTACGGCTTCGAGGCTGCCGGTGCTGCCCCCATGGTGTTGAACCGGGTGGTGGAACACCCAGAGACGGTGGCCACGGCCATTCGCATCGGCAATCCTGCCAGTTGGGTGAAGGCCAAGGCGGCAGTGCAGGTGAGCGGCGGTCAGGTGGATAGCGTCACCGACGAGGAGATTCTGGCAGCCTATCGTCTCCTGGCATCCGAAGAAGGGATCTTTTGCGAGCCGGCCAGCGCGGCCTCGGTGGCAGGATTGCTGAAATGGCGAGAGCAGGTGCCTGCTGGAGCACAGGTGGTGTGCGTGCTGACGGGCAATGGCCTTAAGGATCCGGACACGGCCAGCCACCAGGGATCCGCTCCTATCCACACCGGCGTTGTCCCTGAGCTGTCCGCTGTTGCTCGTCTGATGGGTTTCTAGCAGAAACCGCCCGCTGGTTAGGGTCAGCTAGAAATCGCAGGAGCCCCGCACTGTACCCGTAGGGTCAGTGTCGGGAGGAATGCGGAAGTTACGATAGAACCATGACCCAAGTCCTGAC
>NZ_JBSSCZ010000024.1:0-59336 GCF_054060215.1 Thermostichus sp. OS-CIW-30
TGGTGACCTCGAGCCTGATTCGGGAGACCTCGGAAGAGGAGTCTCAGAACCTGGGGTACAAGTTTGGGCAAGAGGAAGAGACCTACAACATTGTGGCGGCGCACGGGTATTTTGGCCGGTTGATTTTCCAGTATGCGTCGTTCAACAACAGCCGGAGCCTGCACTTTTTCCTGGCGGCTTGGCCGGTGATTGGGATTTGGTTTACGGCGCTGGGGATCAGCATCATGGCGTTCAACCTGAACGGGTTCAACTTCAACCAGTCGATTGTGGACAGCAACGGTCGAGTGGTTGGGACGTGGGCTGATGTGCTGAACCGTGCCAACCTGGGGATGGAAGTGATGCACGAGCGGAATGCGCACAACTTCCCGCTGGATTTGGCGGCGGTGGAGGTAGCGCCTGCGGTGCGTGGCTGATGGCCTGACCTGACGCTTCAACAGCATTGGTGGATCCCCCGGCTTGGTCTGGGGGATTTTTTTGTTCTCTTTGCTGGGGTGATCTTTCCCAGAGCTTTTCTAGAGTTAAATTGGGGCCATTGCCTCTGTGACTTAGGGATATGGCAATCATTTCTTCTCGGGATACAGGCCAGAACGCTGAGGGCCCCAAGCGGCGGCAGCAAAAGTCTTCAGCCTGGAGAAAAGAAGTCAGAGAGTTGAGCTTTGCTGGGGAAAGGGGAGCGGATCCCTCTGCCCTGTTGCAGCCGCAAGCCCACCCTGGCGAAGCCCAGGAAGAATCCCTGCGCCCGCGCACCCTAGCGGAATATATTGGCCAGACGGAACTTAAAGAAGTGCTCTCCATTGCCATTGCGGCGGCCCGCGCTCGCCAAGAGCCTCTGGATCACCTGCTGTTCTACGGCCCGCCTGGTCTAGGCAAAACCACGGTGGCAGCAGTGCTGGCGGCAGAAATGGGATCCCAGTTCTACATGACCACCGCGCCGGCTTTGGAGAGCCCCCGCGACATTGCCGGGTATTTGGTGCGCTTGAAGCGGGGGGATGTGTTGTTTATTGACGAGATCCACCGCCTGCCCAAGGTTACAGAAGAATTGCTCTATCCGGCGATGGAGGATTTTCGTCTTGATATCACCATTGGCAAAGGTCGCTCTGCTCGCATCACCTCTCTGCCCTTGGAACGCTTTACCCTCATCGGGGCCACAACCCGCATTGGCGCCCTCACTTCTCCGCTGCGGGATCGCTTTGGCCACGTGCAACGGCTGCGCTTTTACGAGCCTCACGAGCTGGTGCAGATCGTGCTGCGCACGGCTCGCCTCTTAAATGTCTCCACCGATCCAGAAGGGGCTGCAGAGATCGCCCGCCGTTCTCGGGGCACGCCCCGCATTGCCAACCGCCTGTTCAAGCGGGTGCGAGACTACGCCCAGGTGCGAGGGGATGGCCACATTAGCCAAGAAGTGGCAGCAGCCGCTCTGGAGCTGTTCCAGGTGGATCCCATGGGTTTGGATTGGATCGATCGCAAGCTGCTGACGGTGCTGGTGGAGCAGTTCGGTGGAGGGCCAGTGGGCTTGGAGACGATGGCCGCGGTGACGGGTGAGGATCCCCAAACCATTGAAGAAGTGTATGAGCCTTATCTGCTGCAAATCGGCTACCTGCAGCGCACGCCCCGGGGTCGAGTGGTTACCCCTGCTGCGCTACGGCATTTGGGCTATGAAGCCCAGTCTCCTCTGCCTTTGTGGAGCTAACTCGTCTCTCCCCTCACCCCCGACCCCTCTCTCACAAGAAAGAGAGCAGTTGAGAGCCCCATCTAGCTACGGTCATTGCCCACAGGGCTGAAGCTGGGCACCACCAGCTCGCGGTTTTGCTTGGTGAGACGACCGTACAGCTCCTGCGTGTTGGGGAAGTTGGCCGCCGGCAAGGTGGGGAAGCGGCGATAGGGCACTGTGTCCTCGCCGAAGAGATCCCGATACTCCTGGGTGTTCAGCAGGGCGCGCACAAAGGCTTTCACCCCCTGGGTGGCCAAGATCTGGTTGTACTTGCGGATCTCCTGCTGGTTGAGAGGAGCACGGCCCAGGAAGTGCTTGGTGCCCAGCTCGATCACCTTGGTGTTGGGATAGGGGGCATAGAACTCGGAGCGGTACAGCTCGGAACACCCCAGGGCCTCGATGAACTCCTTGACGGTGATCTCGCCGTTGCGCAGCTTGGACTCGGCAGAGCTGAGCTCGGCGCTGATGTTGTAGATGTCCATATCCCGCTCGAAGACCTGCCGGTAGGCGGCGCGGATGAGGTTGTTGACTTCCGCTTTGTTGGCCAGGCTGGTGAGCTTGAAGACAGGGATCTCTTGGCGTACCTTGGGCACCCCCTGCTGGGCCCGCCGCTGGATTTCCAGCTCGCCGGAAGGCATATCCCGAGGCTGACCCAACTTGACAAAGAGAGGGATGTCGTCGTCGGTGCGAATGGGCTTGGTCACTGCCATGTCGGTGGAGCCGGGGCGCATCCGCCGCAGCGCCAGGCCGCCGGGGGTGAGGTAGCGCTCGTAGGGCACGATATCTTCCCCGAAGACCTGCTGGTACTCCTCGCCGTCCAAGATGGCATCCACCACCGCGTAGAACCCCTGCTTGGAGGCAATGTCAAACAGGCGGTTCATCTCTTGCCGTCCGTAGGTGGGTCGGCCCAGTAGCTTGCGGTGGATGAACTCGATGGCTTTGCAGACATACAAGCTGGACCAGTACTTGTTGCGGAAGAGATCCGACTTGGCCAGTTGGCGAATAAACTCTTTGACGGGAATTTCCCCCGACTCCAGCTTGATCTCCCAACGGGTTAGCCGTTGGCCTTCGTAGGGCATGTAACCGTACACCTGCTGGTAGCAGGCGCGGATCACCGCTTGCGTCGAGACTTCGCTGCCAACAATCCCCGCCCGCACCCCTAGCCGCCGGCTGCGATCGCCGGGAGTTTGGGTGAGCTTGAAGACTTTGGGGCCAAGGCTGCCGGGATCCCCTGCTGCTCTGGGATTGGTGCGCTCGTTGGTCAGGGCAAAGCCGCGCCGGATGAGGATGCGCTTGACATCTTTGTTGAAGGGAGCAGGGCGGGCGCTGAGGGAACGGGTTTCCTTGGGGAAGATGGCCCCAAATTGGATCTCCAGCGGGTCATTGCCGGAGCCATAGGCATGCTGATCCGGCAGGGGCCGGTTGTAGCGGGCAAAGAGGGTAATGAACTGGGGCACCTTGCGGCGGGGGGCAGCGTAGTTGTAGAGGTCGAATTTGGCCCCCCAGTTGGCGCTGGTTTGCGCTTCTACCCCCAGCTTGCGCAGGTAGGGTACCGTCTCTTCGCCGAAGTAGTCTCCGTACTCGCGGCTATCCACCAGCGCGTCCACCAGGCCAGCCAGACCCTTGCTGGAGATGATGGAGAAGTAGGTCTGCACTTCCTCGCGGGTTTCGGGAGCCCGCCCCAGGAAGTGGCGGAAGGCCAGCTCCACGACGCGGCTGTTGATGTAAGGCTCGTAGAACTGCTTGCGATACAGCTCCGATTTGCCCAGGCGGCGAATGAACTCCTTCATGGAGATCTCGCCGTTTTTCACCTTCGACTCCAGGTCGGAAAGCTTGAGGCCGTAGGCGCGGCGGATATCCCGCTCAAACACCTGCCGGTAGGCGGCCTTGATGACTTCTTCTTTCTCGGCGTTGGACAGCCCCGGCTTCATGGCAAAAACGGGAACTTTTTCGGCAGCCAAGTTGTAGATCTGGGGTAGCTGCAGCCCTTGCAGAGGGATCCCGTCGGCGGTGCTGGCATTGCGCTGCCGCAGCTTGTCGGAAGGGGCGGGAGCGATGAACTCGCTCAGCAAAACATCGAAGTATTGGTTGATGATGGCAACTGCTTCGGCATCTTTGCGGAAGTAGCCAGCCGCTGCCCGCTTCATCTCTTGAATGGCGACAATGGTGGCCTCGGCGGAGCAGGCATTTTCGATGATCTCCCGCAGGCCGCGCGTGTTGACGGCGATGATACTGGGATCCCCGGCCACCAGGGCGTAGGTAACGTAGCGCAAAAACCAGCTCAGATCCCGTAGCGATTTGCGCATGTTGGCAGCTCCGTAGCGGGAGATGTTGATGGGGCGGAAATTGGGGGGAATCTCCACACCGCTGGCGCTAAAGATGTTGCGGATGGCCTCAATGAATCCGCCGGTGGATTCCACGTAGAAGGCAGTACCCAGCTTGAAGGCTTCTTTCTCGTCTTGGGTCGCTTCTGGCCGCTCCAGATAGGCCATGGGCGAGCCCCCTGTGAAGATGCGGTTGGCTGCCCGGCTGACGATGATTTCCGAATTGGCCGCAATGACCTCGGCAATCTCTAGCCGTTTCAGGCCGCTGGAGAAAAAGTCCTCGAGGCGATCCAGCTCGGTGCGTCCCAGATAGCGATCCTGCTGTTCCGCCTGGGAGATGGTCGATACAGGCACGGTTTGGTAGAGACGGGGGTTGGAAACGACTGCGCCAGCGGATACGTTGATACCCATCGATCTTTTAAACTCCGTTTTGATCGAAAAAACTGCCGACAAAGGCCGAGGACAGTGCCATCGAAGGGGGTGAAGAGGCTGACCCACGACTGGAGGAGCATCCCTCTCTAAGCTGAGAAGGATCGATGCCCGATCCCTGAGGGGGAAGCCAAGCCTAGAATACTAGGGGCACGGGCCCAGAGTGGGGAGGTTGTTGCAGTTTGTAACACTGTTTCTCATCCACAAAGACATGGCTCTCAACCCAGCTCTACCCTCCCATCTGTTGTCTTCCGCTTTTCTCCTTGAGGATTGGGAGCAGGGACATTACGAACGCGTTACCCAGGTTTTACAGCAACAGCTCGAGCAGGGATCCCCCTCTCCAGAGCTGTATTGGGAGCTGGGAGCCGCCTATCTCCTGCTGGGTCGGGAACTGGAGGCGCAGCTGGTGTGGCAAGAGGGCTTGGCAATGCTGCAAGCGGGGGGGGTGGCCGAATCCGAGGCCGTCTACCACCTGCTGAGGAGCTTGCAGGCTTTGGCGGAAAGCCTGTGGGAGAAGGGCCATTGGCCGCAGGCAGCAGCTCTGTATCGGCAGCTTCTGGAGTTGGGGGATGGACAGCTGGAGCTGTCTTCTGGCCAGGCTTTGGCTGCTCACCGCATTGGCCTGACCCAAGAGCGGAGCCGGCTGTGGGCTGCGGCAGCGGAGTGGTTTGAGCGGGCTTGCCAGCAGGATCCGACGGCGGCAGAGAGTTTTTGGCGCTGGGGCTTGGCCCTGATGAAGCTGGGCCGTTTGCGAGAGGCGATTTCCCCTCTGCAGGAGGCTGCGCGGCTGCGCCCTGAGTGGGGGGATCCCTGGGTACAGATGGGCCTGGCGTGGCTGGATCTGCAGGATCCAGTTCAGGCTGTGGGGTGTTTCCAGGCGGCTGAGGCGCGGGGCACCGGGACAGCGCAGCTCTACAGCTACTGGGCGGAAGCGGAAGTGCGGTTGGCTCACCCTGAGGCGGCTTGGGAGAAGGTTTGCCGAGCGGTGGCAGCGGAACGGAATTGGGTGCAGGCGTGGTGCGAGGGCAGCGGCGGAGAAAGCCCTCTGCGATCTGGACTGGAGCAGGCATGCAGGGGAGAGGGATCTGCGAGGATCCCCGATTTCCTGTATTCGGCTTGGCGGCAGCGTTGGGCTCCAGAAGGCGTTGCCCCTCCAGCAGACTCCTTTTCCCAGAGCACTCCCCCTACAACTGACTTCTGGCCAGTGCCAACCCAAGGCTACCTCACCACCCGACAGTGGCATCAGGCCACGGGCGAAGGGGACTACCAACTGCTGGATCCAGGGGGGGTTCTCTGTCTAAAAGCGCCCCCTGCGGCTGATCCCGCCATTTTGCAAAAGCTGCGCCCGCAGCGCATCCCCTTGGCAGAGACCTTTGTCGCCCAGATCCCCCGAGGATCCGTCCACGTGGGCCACTATCCCCGCCACCTCTACGCCAGCTTTGCCAGCGGGGTGCTCACCCGCCGGGGAGAATTGCTCGCCGATCTATCCCTGAGCTTGCCGCCGCCGGAGTTCCTCGACTGGGACTACAGGCCAGATCACCTGCGACACCACCCCCTGCTGGGCTTGCCCCATCTCCCCCCACCGATCCCACTGGATGGCCCCGTTGCCCTTTTGCCCTTGGGGGCAGTTAATTACTTTCACTGGATGGTGGATATTCTGCCGGCCCTCGATATCCTGCAGCGGTCGGGCGCCCTGGAAAAGGACATCCCCATCTTGATCCACGGGTATCAAAGAAAGCCCTTTCAGGTGCAGAGCTTGGCTGCTTTGGGGATCCCAGCCGAGCGCATCCTCAGCTTTGAGCAGTTGGGGGGATCCCATCTGCAAGCCCAGAACCTGATCGTGCCCTCAGCAGGCGCTCCGGTGGGGTGTTTGACGCCTAGGGGATTGGAGGTGCTGCGGCAACTGGCCCAGCCGAGTTTATCCATTGACCCCTTACAACCGCGGCGGATTTACATCAGCCGTCGCTCTGCCCGCTGGCGGCGGGTGATCAACGAAGCGGAGGTGCTGGCCTGCTTGCGCCCCTGGGGATTTGTACCGGTGCAGATGGAAACCCTCTCTCTTCCCGAGCAAATAGCCCTAATGCAAGGGGCAGAGGCAGTGATCGGGATCCACGGGGCGGGCCTGACCAACCTCGCCTTTTGTCCACCCGGCACCACCGTCATCGAGATCTTGCCCAGCAATGCAGTGCTTCCCTATTTTTGGAGTATTGCTCAGGTGGCAGGGTTAAGGTATTTCCCCTTGGTGGCGCCTGTTTGCGATCCGGCTTTGGTGGCTCTTCTTTCCAGCCCCGATTTGGATCGAGAAGATGCCTGGGTTCGGATCCCGGACTTGCTGAATGTGCTGGAACAGACAGGGATCAGGGGATAATGGGATCGGAGGGACTCGAACCCTCACGTTCTTGAGGAACAACGGATTTTAAGTCCGTAGCGTCTACCATTCCGCCACGATCCCAATCTGTCGGCAATAGCCGTACTACTCTACCAAACTGCTCGCCGTGGGGGGGCAAGTCTTTAAGTTGGTTCACTCAGCCTTGCAGTGGGGAGTATGAAATCGCCGCTCGCGCTAGCAGTGCCTAGCGCCAGATTGCTGCCTCTACTTATGGGATCCCTGCCGCGTTAACTTCCGCTTCTCCTTCAAAAAAGCGTTGGCCACCCAGATCCCCACCACCGCCAAGGCGGCCATCCCATAAAAGGTATAGCTATAGCTGCCCAGCCTATCGCGAATTTGCCCCGCGATCATCGTTCCCACCAAGGCCCCAACTCCATAGGCGGTAAACACAATGCCGTAGTTCTGGGCGTAGCGTTCGGGATCAAACAAGCGCAGGGTCAGGGCGGGAGCCATGGCCAGCCACCCCCCCAGGCAAAACCAAAGCAAGGAAAAAGTTACCCAGTAGGCCAGAAGGGATCCCTGAGGAGGCAGGAGCATTAGCCCACAGGCCAGCAGGATCAGCCCATAGGAGCCCGTAGTGACCTGATGGGGATGTAATCGATCGGCCAACCAGCCAAACAGAGGACGGCTGAGCCCGTTGAAAATGGCGAAGAGAGCCACGCTGTTGGCAGCCGCAGGGGGATCCAGGCCGATCAGCTCTTCCCCCACAGGACCAGAAATCCCAATGGCGCTTAAACCGATCAGAGTGCCGATGGCGTAGCAGATCCACAGGCCATAGAAGGAGGGGTTTCTCAGCAGAGGGAGAGAGCGCCGAGAAGTCAACGGAGAGCGATCTGGGCCATTCGTGGATTTTCTTGGAAAAGGTGAGGAAGGGATCCAATCGGGGGGAGGAAATCTCAGTTGGGTTGCGATCCCCAAGATCACCGCTGCAAAGAGGATCCCCAAAATCAGCAGCGTAGGCCGAGCCCCCAGTGCCTCGATCAAGCAGTTGGCCAGGGGAGCAGTGAGCAGGGGGGATAGGCCAAAGCCGACAATGGTGGATCCCACGGCCAATCCCTTGCAATCGGGAAACCAACGGGCTGCCACGGCCATCGGCACCCCATAGGCAACCCCTACTCCGCTACCGGCAATCACCCCATAGCAGAGGGTGATCCACCCAATAGAAGGGGCAAAGCTAGCCAGCCCATAGCCCAAACCCACCAAGCTGCCCCCCAGAGCCAGTACTCGGCGGGATCCCCAGCGGGGGATGACAAACCCTGTGATGGGCATGAGGGTAGCGTAGAACACGAGGGCAACCGTGTAGGGCAGCAGGCTCTCACTGGCCCCAATCCCCAGCTCTGTTTCCAGGGGCTTGCGGAAAATGCTCCAGGAATAGACGGTTCCCAAGCAAAGAAGAACCAGGAGCCCCTGGAGGATGAAAAGCCATCTCCCCATATGGGCCGGTTGTCCATACAAAGTAACGGGGAATCCAACCCTTTTCATGGGTATCTAGAGCTTGTTGGAGCTGAGTTCAACCCATTCTCTCAGCCCTTTCGGGGATGAGCCGATAGGAATAGAATTGCTTGAATTGTTCAGCCAACCGTTGGCTAGAGGCGTTTGGCCTCTACCGTCTTGGGCAGAGACAAAGGCTCCGGCAGCTCCGGGATGGACAATTCCCAACCGTTGCTCAAGGTGAAAATGGTTTCCCCGGCCTCTGAACGGGTGGCCACAACCGATTCTTCCAGATCTTTTTTGGGAACGTAGACCATCAAATGCCCGTAGGCACTTTCGTGCAGGATGACTTTCATAGCCCTTTCTCCACAAGTTCCAGCTCTTGGGCACGGCACCCCACCACCAAGCCTTTGGCCAAGCAGTGGACGGCATAGACGTAAAACCGTTGTAGAAAGGTGCCAATGGAAATCACGTAACCTTCGTCGCCCGGAACGGCCAAGATTTTCCCCACCGGCTGGCCGAAGAAGGTGCCATCGTTGCGGATGACCTTACGGATGCGGACTTTGTCGCCCAGCTCAAATTGGGGAGGGCGATCCAGCTCCAGTTCGTCGCTCATGGGGTACCTCCTGTGATTTCTGCCAGCACCTGACAAAGCTCTTGGCGGGTTAGGCTGCGGCCTACTTGGCGCGCCCGTCGAGACACGGCTGCCAAAATGGCCTGAGATTTGGAAGTTTCCTTTCCGGACAAGCGGTTAGACAACATCGGGATGGCTCTCCTCTGGGATGGGTTCTGGAGTGTGTTGCGCCCATTGCGTCAGCGTTGCGCGGCAATAACGGGCCAGTTCCGCCGGTGGGATCGGATGCTTGCAGTGGGTGACGTGCTGCCGCACCTGTTCCAGGAGCTTTTCCAGTTGGCCAGGTGGGATCTGCTCGACAGGGATCCCCTGTTCCTTGAGGATTTGCAGCAGCAAATGCCGGCCGGAGTGTTTGCCCAACACCAGCCGCCGCTGGCCGCCCACGGCTTCTGGTGGGAAAGGCTCATAGGTCTGGGGATCCCGCAGCACTCCCGCCGCATGAATGCCCGACTCGTGGGCAAAGGCGTTGTCACCGACGATGGCCTTCCAGGGAGGTAGGGGAGCACCGCTGGCCCGCGCCACCTGTTGAGACAGCTCCCGCAAACGGCGGGTATCCACCCCAACATCGATCCCCAAGGTGCAGCGCAGAGCCATCACCACCTCTTCCAAGGGGGCATTGCCGGCCCGTTCCCCCAGGCCGTTGACGGTGGTGTTCACCGACTGAGCGCCGGCGCGGATCCCGGCTAAGGCATTGGCAGTGGCCATGCCCAGGTCGTCGTGGGTGTGCATCTCCACAGGGATATCGATGGCCTGCACCAGACGGCGAATCTGCTTGTAGGTGCTAAAGGGATCCAAAATGCCCACCGTATCGCAGTAGCGGAAGCGCCGACAGCCCCAGCTTTGGGCCATTTGGGCCAACTCGATCACCTGCTCCAGGGGGGTGCGGCTGGCATCTTCTGCCCCCACCGAGACCCACAGCCCTTGCTCCAAGGCCATCTCCACGCATTGGCGCAACTGTCGCAGCAGCCGAGGGCGATCCCCTTGGAACTTGGCAGCGATTTGCCGATCCGAGACCGGCACGGAGATGTGGATCCGCTTGAGGCCGCAACGAATAGAGGCGAGGATATCGCTGGGCACAGCCCGGTTCCACCCCAGCAGGTGGGCCCGCAGCCCCAGGCTGAGCATGGCGCGAATGGCTTCCGTTTCCACGGCGCCCATGGCCGGGATCCCCACCTCGATCTCGGGCACGCCAATGGCATCCAAGAGGGCAGCAATGGAGATTTTCTCGGGGATTTGGAAGGCTACCCCTGCCGCTTGCTCCCCATCGCGTAGGGTGGTGTCGTTGATGGTGATAGAGGAATTCATGGGATCCATCCTCCAAGACCTACGGCCCGCCTAGGCAATCGGTAACCGTCGATGGTGCTCCGCACCGCTAGCGGGACCCCGGTTGCGTCAGGGCAATCATGTCCAGGGTAGAAAGCTCAACCAAGTTGCCGCAGAATTCATCAGATTCCTGTAAGGCTTGGCTGTTCCTCTTAGCGGGGTGGAGTCTTTGGAGCAGGGGATCCTTGACAAAGTCCGACAAAGTCCGGCCTTTGGGATCCCGCTGCTCTGGCCATCAACGAATTAAGTCGAAGGAGATGTCGGTTTTGCCGGGGATGATGCTGCGCCGATCTGCCTCATCCAGAATGGTGTTGACAATCCAGTTAAGGAGGTTGAGCGCCCCCACATAGCCATAGGTGGGATAGCGATGCAGGTGGTGGCGGTCGAAGATGGGGTAGCCGATGCGCACCAAAGGTGTGCCCGTATCCCGCCACAGGTATTTGCCGTAGGAATTGCCGATCAGCAGATCCACCGGCTCGGTGAACATCAGAGAGCGCAGATGCCAGAGATCCTTGCCCCCCCAGACGGTTGCCCCCTGTCCATAGGGACTGGAGGCCAGCAGTGCCCGCGCCTCGGCTTCGAACTCCTCGTTGCTGTTGGTCACCACCACATGGATCGGCTCCGCTCCCAGCTCCAGCAACAGGCTGAGCAAGCCCATCACCAGATCCGGATCCCCATACAGGGCTACCCGCTTGCCGTGGATCCACGCTTGGGAGTCCGTGAAAGCATCCACCGCCCGGCCCCGTTCGATCTCCAGCTCGGCGGGAATGGGCTTGCCCGTTAACTGGGATAGCTGCATCAAAAACTCATCCGTGCCCCGAATACCCACTGGCCGCGCCGTCAGGGTGGGCCGACCCGAGGCCTCTGCTAGAAACTCCAGGGTCTTGGGCGTGGTGTAGCGCTGGAAGGAAAAAGTAGCCTCGGCGTTCAAGCATTGGGCGGCCACCTCCAGAGGGGTTCCGCCGGGATACATGTGGAAAGTGCCGTCGTTGGGCGAATCCAAATAGTCGGAGTTGTCCGCCAGCAAAGTCAGCGGGATCCCGAATAAGCCGAAGATGCGCTTGATCTCCCGCAAGTTGCCCATGTAGGTATCGAAACCGGGGATGACGTTGATGTAGCCATTGCTACCCGTGCGGCCCACCGGCTCGGTGAGGGTGCTGAGAATGGCCTTGAGCATGTTGTCATAGCCGGTGATGTGGGATCCCACAAAGCTTGGCGTGTGGGCATAGGGCACCGGGAAGTCGCGGGAAATCACTCCCTCATTTCTGGCCGTGGTGATGAAGGCCCCCAGGTCATCCCCGATCACCTCCGCCATGCAGGTGGTGCACACGGCGATCATCTTGGGCTTGTAGAGGGCGTAGGCATTTTCCAGTCCCTCGATTAGGTTTTTGAGGCCGCCAAACACCGCCGCATCTTCCGTCATCGAGGTGGAGACCGCCGAAAAGGGCTCCTTAAAGTGGCGGGTGAGATGGGTGCGAAAATAGGCCACACACCCCTGGGATCCATGGACAAAGGGCAGAGTTCCCTCGAAGCCGACAGCGGCGAAGATGGCCCCCAAGGGTTGGCAGGCTTTGGCAGGGTTTATCGTCAAAGCTTCCCGCTGAAAGTTTTTCTCCCGGTATTCCCAAGATTTTGTCCATTCGGCCACCCGGGCCACTTCTTCCGGGGAAGGGAGATCTTCAAAGGTTTGCTTGCACTGCAGAAGCGCCTGATATTCCGGATCTTGAAACAGGCGGGCATGATCTTTGATGTCTTGGATATCTTGCGGCATGGTCGGTCTCCTAATGAGGGGCAGGGGAAGGAAGGGCCGTTGGCGTCTGGGATCCCGGCGGCAAGCTAGGATTTCCAGGGGGCTTTGACCAGATCCCAGGTGGGGCTATTCAAAGCCAAATCCATATCGCGAGCGAACACGGCAAAGCCGTCGTAGCCGTGGTAGGGGCCGGAGTAGTCCCAAGAGTGCATCTGGCGGAAGGGCAAAGCCATCTTTTGAAAGACGTACTTCTCCTTGATGCCGGAGGCGATGAGATCTGGCTTCAACCTCTTGGCAAATTCTTCAAACTCGTAGCCGGACACGTCATCGTAGATGAGGGTGCCATCGTCGATGTACTGGGTGGTGCGCTTGTAGTCGTCGCCGTGGCCGAATTCGTAGCCGGTGGCAATCACCTCCATGCCCAGCTCCCGGAAGGCCGGGATGACGTGGCGGGGCCGCAGTCCGCCCACCATCAGCATCACCCGCTTGCCCTCCAGGCGGGGACGGTACTTGGCAATGATGGCCTCGCTCTGGGGCTTGTACTTGGCGATCACCTGCTCTGCCTTGGCCTGGATGGTCTCGTCAAACCGCTGGGCGATGGCCCGCAGGGATTTGGCAATTTGGGTGGGGCCAAAGAAGTTGAACTCCAGCCAGGGGATCCCGTAGGCTTCCTCCATGTGGCGGCAGATGTAGTTCATGGAGCGGTAGCAGTGGATGAGATTCAGCTTTACCCGGGGGGCAAGCAACATCTCGTTCCAGGTGCCATCGCCGGAGAACTGGGTCACTACCCGCAGGCCCATCTCTTCCAGCAAAATCCGGGAAGACCAAGCGTCGCCGCCGATGTTGTAGTCCCCAATCAGGGCCACATCATAAGGGCCGGGCTCAAAGTTGAGGGATCCCTCCTTGGCTTTCTTGTCAGCAATGGGCAAAACCCAGTCCCGCACCGTATCGTTGGCGATGTGGTGGCCCAGGGACTGGGAAACCCCCCGAAAGCCCTCGCAGCGCACCGGTACCACCGGCTTGCCAATTTCTTTGGAAACTCTCTTGGCCACTGCCTCGATGTCATCCCCGATCAAGCCGACGGGGCATTCGGATTGGATGGTAATGCCTTTGGCCAAGGGGAAGAGTTCGCTGGCTTCTACCAAGAGTTTGGCCAGTTTTTTGTCCCCCCCAAACACCACATCTCGCTCCTGAAAATCGGAGGTGAACTGCATGGTGCCGAAGGTGTTCACCCCGGTGATTCCCACGTAGTAATTGCGCCGTCCCGACCAGGAGTAGTAGCCGCAGCCCACGGGGCCGTGGCTGAGGTGGATCATGTCTTTGACCGGCCCCCACACCACTCCTTTGGAACCGGCATAGGCACAGCCGCGAGTGGTCATGACGCCGGGGATGGATTTAATGTTAGATTTTACTCCGCAATCTGCTTTGCCCTCGTCATAGACGTTGAGGTGCTTAGCTCTCTTTTTCTGAGCTTTTTCGGGGTAGGTTTCCAGAACCTCCGTTACGATTTTCCGAGTTTCCTCTTTGAGGGTACTTTTCAGAGTAGTCATGAGAACCTCAGCTATTGGGTGTCATGGATAAAAGCCACAGTGCGAAGGGGGGCTGAGGGAGGAAACCAGCTACCCCCAGCCCGTCTTTTCGGGGATCAGACAGGGGCCAACTCTTTTTCGGTTTTGCCGATGAGGTGGGCGATTTTCTGGTCGTCGTCCAAAACGCCGAACTCTATCAACAACTGCTCCAGCTCATCCATAGAGATGGGGGTGGGGATCCTCAGATCCGTGTTGTTGATGATCTTTTTGGCCAAGGCCCGATACTCGTCAGCTTGGTTGCAGTCGGGGGAGTACTCGATCACCGTCATGCGGCGCAATTCTGCGTGCTGAACCACATTGTCGCGGGGGATGAAGTGCAGCATCTTGGTGTTCAGCTTTTCGGCCAGAGCTTCGATCAGCTCGATCTCGCGATCCACCTTGCGGCTGTTGCAGATCAGGCCACCCAAACGCACGCCGCCAGAGTAGGCGTATTTCAGCACGCCGCGGGCGATGTTGTTGGCCGCATACATGGCCATCATTTCGCCGGAGCAAACAATGTAGATCTCTTGGGCCTTGCCCTCCCGAATGGGCATGGCAAAACCGCCGCAGACCACGTCCCCCAGCACGTCGTAGCAGACAAAGTCCAGATCCTCGTAGGCACCGTTTTCTTCCAAGAAATTGATGGCGGTGATGATGCCTCGTCCGGCACAGCCAACACCAGGCTCGGGGCCACCGGATTCCACGCAGCGCACCCCTCGGTAGCCGGTGAGCACCACTTCTTCCAGCTCCACGTCTTCTACGGATCCCCGCTCAGCCGCCAGGTGAAGGACGGTGGTCTGGGCTTTGCAGTGCAACATGAGGCGGGTGGAATCGGCCTTCGGGTCGCAGCCGACGATCATGATCCGCTGTCCCAATTCGGCCATACCGGCAACGGTATTCTGACAGGTGGTGGATTTGCCGATACCGCCTTTGCCGTAGAATGCAATTTGTCTCATGGTTCAGTTCTCCTAATGAAGACTTGAGGAAAGACTTGAGGGCGACTTAAGGGTTAGAAATCTCTTGCCAATGGGCGCAACTGGTCGCATTAGCGAGACGGGATCCTTACTGCAAAGGATTTCAGCTCGCGGGAAGGCAGCCTTGGATCCCTTGGAATCCAAAAGCAAACCGGTTGAACGGTGGGGCTCTCCCGAATCGAGGCAGGAGATGGGGGAAGCGACGGGGAGTAACAGTGGGGCAGATCATAGGGCTCTCAGGCTTATCGAGAATGGGGAACTAGAGGGCATGCACGGTTAAGGTGGGCCACACCTGTTCTTGCAGGCGGGTTTCGATGAGCAACCGCAGGGTGTTTTGCTGGCTGGGGCAGGCGGTGCAGGATCCCTTGAGGCGTACCCACACCTGATCCCCTTCCAGGTCGTACAGCTCCACATCGCCGCCATCGGCCAACAGCAGCGGGCGAACTTCCTCCTCCAGGACGGCCTGAATGCGGGCGATCTTTTGCAAGGTGGTGAGGGGAGGGGGTGTCGCTGTGGCCGAGACAGGAGGGGGAGCAGCAGGAGAGGGCTCTGTCTGGTTTTGGGAGTTCCCTTTTGAATTTCTTGAATCTTCTGAAGGGGTTGCGTCAGTCTCGGCCAGAACAGCGGCGATCAGGTCTTCAATCTGGGCCAGGCAGGAACCACAGCCACCACCCGCTTTGCTGTAGGCTGTTACTTCCTCAGCGGAGGTGAGGTGGTTTTCCCGGATCAAGCGGCGGATCTTTTGCTCGCTGACGCCAAAGCAGGAGCAGACCAAGGCGCTGTCATCATCCGTGTGGTCAGGCAGAGGAAGGCCGCGATAGCTGTAGATGGCTGCCTCCAGAGCCTCTTGCCCCATCACCGAGCAGTGCATCTTGGCGGGGGGCAAGCCGCCCAGGTAATCGGCGATCTGGCGGTTGTCGATCTGCAGGGCTTCATCCAGGGTGAGGCCGGTGATTAGCTCCGTCAGGGCCGAGGAAGAGGCAATGGCGCTGGTGCAGCCGAAGGTTTGGAAGCTGGCAGCCAAGATGCGCTCGCTGGCCTCGTCCACCTTTAAGTAGAGCCGCAGGGCATCGCCGCAGGTGATGCTGCCCACTTCTCCCACCACCACCCGAACACCAGGCTCGGAGCTGGGATCCATTGGCCCTTGGTTTTTGGGGTGGTAGAAGAGTTCCAAAACTTTTTCGCTGTAGTCCCACATGGCTGGATCCTGAGTTGAGGATGCTAACGGTCGAGCGAAGATGAGTTTGAGCCGGGCGGTCAGCGGTGAGCCAGTTCCCGCTCCTGCTGTTGCAGCCAGTCTTCCGCCTCGTGGCTGAAGGGGGAGATGGCCCGCAAATGCTCGATGATCCCCGGCAAAACCTCCAGCACCCGCTCCACCTCTGCCGGCTGGGTAAAGCGGGAGAGGCTGAAGCGGATTGAGCCGTGCAAAACGGTGTAGGGCAGGCGCATGGCCCGCAGCACATGGGAGGGTTCCAGGGATCCCGAGGTGCAGGCGGAGCCGGAGGAGGCGCAGATGCCGTATTTGTTCAGCCAGAAGAGGATCGCCTCCCCTTCCACGAACTTGAAGCCCAGGTTGGTGGTGTTGGGCAGCCGCTGAGTGGGGTGGCCGTTAACCTGGACATCCGGGATCCGCTGCAGCAAGCCCTGCTCCAGGCGATCCCGCAGCAGCCGCTCATGGGGATCCCCGAGGTGGGCTTGGGCCAGCTCAGCCGCTTTGCCCAGAGCGATGATGCCCGGCACATTTTCCGTCCCGGCGCGGCGGCCTCGCTCCTGATGCCCTCCCAGCAGCAACGGACGGAAGCGCAAGCCCCGCCGCACATAGAGAGCGCCGATCCCCTTGGGGGCATGCAGCTTGTGCCCGGAAAGGGTGAGGAGATCCACCGGCAGGCGCTGCAGATCGAGAGGGATCTTGCCCACCGCCTGTACTGCGTCCACATGGACAACAGCCCCATAGCTGCGAGCCAGGGATCCCACCGCCTCGATGGGGAAAAGCACGCCCGTCTCGTTGTTGGCGGCCATGCAGCTCACCAGGGCAGTATCGCCGGTCAGGGCTGCTTCCAACTCCAGCAAGTCCAGGCAGCCTTGCTCATCCACCGAGAGGTAGGTGACGCGGTAGCCTTGTTTTTCCAGGTGCTTGCAGACGTTGAGCACCGAGGCGTGCTCTACCTGCGTGGTGATGATGTGGCGCTTCTGGGGTTGGGCTGCCAAGGCTGCATAAATGGCCGTGGTGTTGCCTTCGGTGCCGCCACTGGTGAAGACGATCTCCGTCGGGTCGGCTCCCAGAAGGGCTGCCACCTGTTCGCGGGCTTGGTTAAGGGCACGCCCCACCTGGCCGCCAAAACTGTGCATCGAGGAGGGGTTGCCGTAGAAGGTCTGCAAATAGGGCAGCATCGCCTCCAGAACCAGGGGATCCACGGCGGTGGTGGCGTTGTTGTCCAGGTAGATCACAGGGTTCATACAGGCTCCGGTACAAGATAGGGGTTGGGCAAAGTTAAACGGCTTGCGGAGCGTGGGAATGGCACTGCTTTGGGCAAATGCGGGCGCAAGCCTGACAGCCGATGCAGAGGGCAGCGTTGAGGATGGTCATCACCTTACGCTCGCTTTCCTCTTCCTCTTCGTTGTCGACAAACTCGCCGTCTTCGTTGAGGGCTCTGAGGGCAAACACACCACGGCCACAGACTTTGAGGCAACGGCTACAGCCGAGGCAGCGGGTGATATCCAGGCTTTCGATAAACTGTGGGATCCAGGGCAGTCCGCCTTTGGTGAGAGCAGTTACAGTAGCCATGGCCGCGTCTCCAAAAGATGAGGTCTCAAGATCGGGAAGATTTGCTGTCCAGGGCCTGGTTGACCAACCAGGTGCGGTAAAACTTGAGGGCCACCGTTTCAATGAGGTCGTAGTCTTCCACCACTTCGATGCCGGCCTCGCGAATACGCTTCATGGGGCAATCGCCAATCTTGGAGACCAATACAGCTCGGCAATCCCGGATGAGATCCAGAATTTGCTCTAGGTTGTTGTCCTCGCCGGATCCCCCGTGGCAGTACTGCGGGATCTTGCGGTGGCCGACAAACTGCGCCCCACGGGCGTTGACCTCGTAGATCAAAAACTCCCGCGCATGGCCGAAGTGGCGATTGACCAAGCCACCGCCTTTGCTGGCCACGGCCACCAGGATGGAGGGGCTGTCGGGAGGCAGGTCGGCTGTCCAGTGGGTCGGGGCTGCCTGCTGCTGAGCTTGCAGTTGGGCAATGCTTGCCTGGACCTGGCGGCGTTTTTCGGGGTCGTACTCGGGGGTCATCTGCATAAAGCGCTCCTTGGTGAACTCTTGGCTGCGGTCTTCCCCCAGAAGGCCCACCGCGTCCGCCCGACACTGGCGACAGTGGCGCATCATCCGCATGTTGCCGGAGCACCGATCTTGCAGGGCTTTCAACTCCTGAGGGGTGGGGCCCCGCTGGCCGATAAGGCCGAAGTAGGTGCCGTGTTCGGGCGCCGAGATCAGGGGCATGATGTTGTGCAAGAAAGCCCCTTTCTCCTGGATCACCCGGTTCACTTCCAAGAGGTGGGTGTCGTTGATGCCGGGAATGAGAACGGAGTTGACTTTGCAGAGGATGTCTGCCTCCCGCAGCAGATCCAGGCTTTCCATCTGCCGTTCGTGCAGGATGCGGGCTGCCTCCACCCCTCGAATGCGCTTGCGCCGCCAGCGGATCCAGGGGTAGATCTTGGCTCCGATCTCTGGATCCACCATGTTGATGGTCAGGGTGACGTGGTCGATGTTCAGCCGTTTGATCTCGTCGATGTAGTCCGGCAACATCAGGCCGTTGGTGGAAAGGCAGAGCTTGAGATCCGGGGCTTTCTCGGCGATGCGGGCAAAGGTTTCGAAGGTTTGCTTGGGGTTGGCCAAGGGATCCCCAGGCCCAGCAATGCCCACCACCGTCAGTTGCGGGATCTTGCCGGCAATCACCAGCACTTTGTGGGCGGCTTCCGCCGGGGTAAGCAGCTCGCTGACCACACCGGGCCGGCTCTCGTTGGCACAGTCGAACTTGCGGTTGCAGTAGTTGCACTGGATGTTGCAGGCGGGGGCTACCGCCACGTGCATGCGGGCGTAGTGATGGTGAGCTGCTTCGCTGTAGCAGGGATGGGTGGCGATGCGTTGCTGCAGATGAGGGGGGAGAGCCTGGCGGGGGCTGCTGCTGCAAGCGCAGGCCGATGGGAAGGGGGATCCCTGGCGGGGCGGAGTTGAAAGGGGCGGCATAGTGGGGTCAACCAGGGGATAGAACGTTACTGGCGGTTATATCAACCGCCCTCTGCCCGCTCCGTTGCACTCAGCCCGGTAGAACTGATCGAGTTTATTGGCTTTGTACTCAAGACCTGCAAAGCCTAATGGCAGGCCAAATCCAACTTTTTTTAGGGGTCAAGGGTCTGGTTTTTCAAGGCCGGGGATGCCGTATTTTGACCCAAAGGGGCGGGGGATCCGGCTGTGGGGAGGATCCCCGGAATCCCTGATTCGACAAGGGCTTGGGGCAATGCTTAAGAAATACTAAAAATCTGCTCAGATGCACTCAAGCGCCGCAGCCTCGGCTGCGTTTTGCATCAATTGCTACGATTTAATATCGTATCAGCCCAAAAGTGTATTGAAAATAGCCGTTTGAGTTTGAGGAAAGATCCCCCTGGGGCAAAGTCCTCGCCAAGGAAGTGAAGACTATTGCGGCGGCAGGCCGTCGGACTTTCTTGTTGTGACAGGGGGGATGTACTCGCTCAAATACCCATACCCTTCCCCAAAAATACCGGATCCCTGCAGGCAAAAGACTCAACCCCCTATCCCCAGAAAAACTTTTTTTGCGCTCTGGGCCAAGCTTCCAGGGCTTGAGTACATCAGCAATAACTCAATCAGTCCTGATCGCCCGCTGCCAAGCCTGAGCCCCTGCAGCCGCTTGCTATAAGCGGGGGATATAAGCGGGGGAACAGAACCCCAACGGTTCTGCCCCTCTGTTGAGACTCGCCCCCTGCTTCCCAACCGGTGAGCTTATGTCCCCCCTTGTTTCTCCCCCACCGAAAACGGCTGAAGTGCTGCAGGTGCCCCGTTGCGATCGCTGGCGGATTCTCTACCGTCTGCAGGAGCTGGATTTGACCTGTGGCTGTACCCCGACCGGCCAACTGTGGGTGATGATTCGCACCCCCACCGAAGCCCTCCTCGTCCACAGTGTGCTCCGCCTTTTCACCCTCAACCGCTCTGGCTGGCTGAATTGGTTGGATCGCTGCTGGTCTCTCCAGACCTGGGATCCCCCTGAGAGATCTGCAGGAGGGGATGACCACCCCTGAACCTCTGCCGTTTGCCTTCTTGCTTCTCCTGTTCACCTCGTTTTGGTAGCGCCAATGACCACTCCATCCCCCTCAACTCGCTCCTTCCAACAAGTCCGAGACAACCCCGTTCACCTGGGACGGGAGATCACGGTTCCCATCTGCGAGGGCCTCAACCTGGCTTGGGCCAGTCTTCAGGGGCTGTATTTGCAGTATCTGAAGCACCATCTGGTTGTCGAAGGAGCAGAGTTCTACTCAATTCATCAATTTTTCAACGAAAGTCTACAGGAAGTTCAGAACCACGCCCATGAGGTGGGGGAGCGCCTGAACGGCCTGGGTGGGATCCCGGCCTCCAGCTTTGCCAAGCTGGCGGAGCTGTGCTGCTTCAGCCCAGAAGGGGACGATGCGTTGGCTGTGCGGCCCATGCTGGAAGCGGATTTGCGGGCCGAGCAAAGCCTAATCGATCTGCTGCGTCGCCAGGCGGCTCTGGCGGAAAGTGTTGGGGATCGCGCCACCCGTCACCTCTACGAGCAGATTTTGCTGCGGACGGAAGAACGGGCCTTTCACCTGGCCCACTTTCTGGCTGCCGACAGCTTGGTTTTGGGCTTGTCCCCATCCTAGCTTGCCCATCTACGCCCACCCCTCGTTTTGGGAGACTCTGCCATGCTTACCCCCGATCGGGCGCCGCTGCTGCAGTTTTTGCAAGTTGAGCTTGGGATCCCGGAATCCGCCCTCACCTTCGCCCTGAAACGGCATGGGTGTGAACAGGGCCCTTTGCCCATGATTCTTTGGCATTACGGGCTGATTTCCTTGGAGCAACTGGAGCAGATTTTTGAATGGTGTGCTCCCCCTCCTCTTGTTACCAATTCTACCCATTCGGAGGTTTAAGCCATGACTTATCCCTACCCTTCTCTTCCCTTTCCCAGAGTCGGCAACCCTTTGGGATGGCTCGGCCTGGTTTTGAACTCAATTTTCAGATCCGCCCTGAAGTGGCCGCGCCGCTGGCTCAACAGCATTGAAATTCGGGGATCCCGGCAGGCCCGTTGGATTTGCCGTTTGATCCCGGCTTCCTGCCCCTTTGAGCGGGATATTCGGCTGGGATCCCGCACCGTCCACATTCCGGCCCTCTGTCGCATCAACCCCCTCTACGAGGAGATCATCGCCCTGCGGCTACGGGCGGCGGCTTATCTGGCCGAAGCTGCGGCTCAACCCCAGCCCCCCTCTTCTCAGGAGATCCCATCATGCCCATGATCAGCCGGACTAAAGTGGCGGAGCTGCTCAACGAGACCGCCTGCGAGCACAACCACAAGAAAGACGGCAAAGGCAAAAACAAAGTCTGTGCCGAGCAAGCCAAGCCAGGAGGAGCGCAGGGAGGCTGTGCCTTTGACGGGGCTTCGATTGCCCTGGTGCCGATCGCCGATGCCGCCCATCTAGTACATGGGCCAATCGCCTGCAGCGGCAACTCTTGGGGGACGCGGGGCAGCCTCTCTTCTGGCCCCCAGCTTTATCGGGTGGGCTTCACCACCGATCTGAGCGAGAACGAGATCATCTTCGGGGGGGAGGAGAAGCTGTTCCAGGCCATCTGCAACTTACAGGCCAAATACCGACCTGCCGCCATTTTTGTCTATCTCACTTGTGTAACTGCCCTCATTGGCGACGATGTGGAGGCCGTGTGTCAGCGGGCCAGCCGCCAGCTTGGGATCCCGGTCATTCCGGTGAATGCGCCCGGCTTTGTGGGCAGCAAAAACCTAGGCAACCGTCTGGCCGGAGAAGCCCTGCTGGACTATGTGATCGGCACCGCCTCCCCGGAGTACACCACTCCCCGCGACATTAACCTCATCGGCGAGTACAACATTGCCGGCGAGCTGTGGGATGTCTTGCCTCTGTTTGACGAGCTGGGGATCCGCATCTTGGCCAAGATCACCGGCGATGGCCGCTACCGCGAGATCTGTACCGCCCACCGGGCCAAGCTGAACGTCCTCATCTGCGCCAAAGCCCTGCTCAATGTGGGCCGCAAGATGCAGGAGCGCTATGGGATCCCCTACATCGAGGCTTCCTTTTACGGGCTGCAGGAGATGAACCACTGCCTAAGGGCCATTGCCCAAGGGCTGAAGGATCCGCAACTGCAGGAGCGTACCGAGGCCCTCATCGAGCGAGAAACTCGCGCCACCGAGGCGGCTTTGGCCCCCTACCGGCAGCGGCTGGCGGGCAAACGAGTTGTCCTTTATACCGGCGGCGTGAAAAGTTGGTCGATCATCTCCGCCGCTCGAGATCTGGGGATGCAGGTAACGGCCACCAGCACCCGCAAAAGCACCGAAGAAGACAAAGCCCGCATCCGCGAGCTGCTCGGCCAGGATGGCATTCTCTTGGACAAGGGCAGCCCTCAAGAGCTGCTCCAAGTGGTGAGGCGCACGAAAGCGGACTTGCTCATCGCCGGCGGACGCAACCAGTACACCGCCCTCAAGGCCCGCATCCCCTTTCTGGACATCAACCAGGAGCGGCACCACGCTTATGCCGGCTATCGCGGCCTGGTGAACTTGGCGCGGGAGATCGATGCCGCCCTCCACAGCCCCATCTGGGAGCAGTTGCGACGGCCTGCCCCCTGGGAGACTCCAGCCGAAGAGGAGGTGGGATGATGGCCCAGCTCATCCAAGAACGCAAGCCTCTCAGCGTCAACCCCCTCAAACTCAGCGCTCCGCTGGGAGCGGCCCTGGCCTTTCTGGGGATCAAGGGCTGTCTGCCGCTCTTCCACGGTTCCCAGGGCTGCACGGCCTTTGCCAAAGCGCTGCTGGTACGCCATTTCCGCGAGGCCATTCCCATGTCCACCACTGCCATGTCCGAAGTGGACACCATCTTGGGGGGGGAGGAGAATGTCGAAGCTGCCATCCTCACCTTGGTGGAGAAGGCCCAGCCGGAGCTGATTGGTCTTCTGACCACCGGCCTCACGGAAACCCGCGGCGACGATATGCCGCGCATCCTGCGGGAGCTGCGCCGACGCCAGCCGCAATTGCAGGATCTGCCCATCGTCTTGGCCTCCACGCCTGACTTTAAGGGATCCCTGCAGGACGGCTATGCCATCGCTGTCCACAGCTTGGTCAGCACCTTGCCAGAGCCGCCGTCGGGATCCGTCCACCCTGCTCAGGTAACGGTGCTGTGCGGGCCTGCCCTCACCCCCGCCGATGCCCAGGAGATCAAGGAAATGGTGGAAGCTTTTGGCCTGGAGCCAATCTTGGTGCCGGATCTCTCAGGCTCCCTAGATGGCCACTTGGGCACTGGCTTTAGGGCAACCCCGGACGGCGGCACCAGCCTCGAGCAACTGCGGCAGCTGGGGCGATCCGGCCTCACCTTGGCCATTGGGGAGAGCATGCGCCCTGTCGCCCAGCTCCTGGCCCAGCGTTTCGGCACCCCCTATCGGGCTTTTCCCCACCTAACCGGCCTCAAGGCTGTGGATCCCTTTTTGGCAACCTTGGCCGACTACAGCCAACAGCCGGTGCCCCTGCGCTACCGCCGCCAGCGCAGCCAAGTCCAGGATGCCCTCCTGGACTGCCACTTTTTCTTCGGCAACCAGCGGATTGCCCTGGCCCTGGAAGCCGATCTGCTCTGGGGGTGGGTGGACTGGCTGCTGGATATGGGCTGTCAGATCCAGGCGGCCATCAGCCCCACACCGGATCCCCACTTGACCACCCTTCCCATTGAGGCAGTGCGGGTGGGAGATCTGGGGGATCTGGAGGAGCTAGCACCCGGGGCCGACCTGCTGGTGGGCAACTCCCACGTGGCGCGCCTGGGCAAGCGGCTGGGGATCCCGGTGCATCGAATGGGGATCCCTATCTTCGACCGGCTGGGGGCCAACCACATCTGTCAGGTGGGCTATCGCGGCACCCTATCCCAACTGTTTGCTGTCGGCAACCTGCTGATGGAGCAGGAGGAAGCCCGTCACCCCAGCCCACCCCAGGTTTCTGGGCATGGATTCTAAGGGATCCAGAGCTTCGAAGGGCAGCCCAAGTGCCCCTAGCTCCCCCAAACCCTCAAGTTCACGTTTCTAAGGAGAACGCCTATGCAAGTGGCCTTTACAACCCGCGACGGCAAGCACGTCAATGCCCACTTTGGCTGGGCCAACCAGATCGACCTCTACGAAGTCACCCCCGAAGGCTACCGATTTTGTAAGACCCTCACCTTTGGGGGCAACTTGGAGGCAGATGGCAACGAGGACAAGCTGGTGCCCAAGCTGCAGGCTTTGGCCGATGTCACCCTCATCTACGTGGCTGCCATTGGCAGCAGTGCCGCCGCCCGCCTGATCAACCGCCGCATCACCCCCATTAAAGTGCAGTCGGAAGAAGAATCCATCGAGAGCTTGTTGCAGCGCCTGGTAACCACCCTGCACAATCCTCCCCCCTGGCTGCGCAAAGTGCTCTTGGCCGAGCGCGCCCGCAAAGCCGAAGCCCCAAATCCCTCTACTTCCCCTGCGGAGGTTTAGCCATGACGGTTACCCCTCTTTCCCCCTCGACCAGCCCCATCCTGCAGGAGATCGTTCGCCAGATGCGGGCGGCGGATCCCTACGGCACCTACCGCACCTGGAGGGATGAGTTGCTGCTCAAGCCCTTTGTCGTCACCAAAGCCCAGAAGCGCCAAATATCCCTGGAAGGGGAGGTGGATCCGGCAGTGCGGAGCCGCATTCTCATCTACTACCGCGCCATTGCCGCCCTGATTGAAAAGGAAACGGGCCTCCTAGCTCAGGTGGTGCTGGATCTCAACAGTGAAGGTTTTGGTTGGGTGCTGGTCTTCTCAGGGCGGTTGTTGTTGGTGGTCAACACCCTGCGAGACGCCCATCGCTTCGGTTTCGAGTCTCTCGAACAGCTCACTGAAAAAGCTACTGCCCTTATCGACAAAGGGATCCAACTGGCCCGAACCTACCCCGAGGTGGGCCGGCTGTAGCCGCCTGCCTCCCCTTTTGTCTGTGCAGCAATTTCTTTAGCCATCAGGAGTGCCTTGCCCATGTTGAATGAGAGGGATGTTGAAAATGTTGTGAACGACCTGGCTTTCGAGCCCTTCGAACACCTGTCTGCCGACCAGCTCCGCAGCGAGATCAAGCGCCTAAACAGCAAAGCAGGCCAACTGAAAATGGATCTGCACGATCTGGCCGAGGGGCTACCCGACGGGTTCGAGCGACTCCCCGACTTGGCAGCCCGCACCTATGCCCTGTTTGCCCGGCTGCACACCCTCAGACAACGCTTGAAAACCCTGGAGACCTGCCGATGAGTTGGAACCACAACCGCCGTTGGAAAGACTTCCAAGCCCTAGTCAATGCCGAGGATTATTTCGCTTTTTTCGAGCTCCCCTACGATCCGCGGGTGGTCAACGTGAATCGCCTGCATATCTTACGCAAATTCGCTCAGTATCTAGGCCCTCTGGAGTGTTTCCAGGGCAGCGAAGAAGAGCGATTGGAGCAAGCTCGGCAAGCGCTGGAAAAAGCGTATCAAACCTTTCTCACTTCTACCCCGCAGCAGGAGAAGCTCTTCCGAGTCTTTCAAGACTATGGTTGTCCGGATCCCGTTGGCGGCTGTGCCGGCTGCAGCTCTTCGGGAGAGCGGGGCGAATGCAGCCCTGGGATCCCTGCCTAAGCTCCCTTGTTTACCCCTCGTCAACTCTCTGGAGATCTCATCATGGCTACCTACACAGTTCACTTGGTTAACCCAAAACGACGGCTCGACACCTATATCTCAGTAGATGAAGATTCGACCATCCTAGAAGCGGCTGAGGATCAAGATGTGGATTTGCCCTCTTCCTGCCGCTCCGGTAGTTGTTCCTCTTGCGTGGCCAAAGTGGTAGAAGGAGAAGTCGATCAATCGGAGCAAACCTTTCTGGATGAGGAGCAAATAGCCAAAGGATTTGTGCTGCTCTGTGTGGCCAGACCTCGCTCCAGTTGTACAATTCGTACCCACCAGGAAGCTTACTTGGTTTGATAGATCGCTGCTTCCAAGCTGCTCGCAAATGGACTCGGGCAAGGCTCAAATGGCCTCTTCTAAGATTAGGGATCCCTGTATGTTGGCCCCGTCCACGGTTCCTAAGATCTCAATAACCATATCTCCTCTCCAACTCATGAAGGTTGGAGAAGAAGGTCGCATCTACCAACTGCGCGGATCCGAAGCTGCTTGCGCCCAATTGCAGCAAATGGGTCTCACTCCAGGTACCTATCTCCAGGTTATCCAACGTCACCCTGAGTGGATCCTACTCCTACCCAGTGGCCAACTTTCCCTTCCTGCTCATTTAGCTAAACCCATCTGGGTTTACATGGATCCCCGTTGCGCCTTGATGTCTACCCAAGAACCGAATAAGAAAACAATCTTAAATTTGCCAAGAGCCTTCTAAAATGTAGTCTATTTACCCAATTTTTAACCTGTAATGAGGGACACTCAAAGTAAGGGAAGCTCATCTCTTCATAACCTATCTTGATTTGGGAGCAAAGCCATGAACACCTGTTTGTTGCACCTGGGCTCCATCCTTAAAGCTGCTGAAGAGCTTAGCCTTGTGGAAAAGCCATTTCCCAAGTTGCAACACATTCAACTCTGCACAGGGCTCAGCCCAGAAGAAATCGTGCGGGCGCTGGAGCTAGAACCCAATCCCTTGGGTTGGCATCTAGAGCCAAGCCACAACCTTGCCGATGAATCGACGTATTGGGTGGGCGGACGACCTTGTGTCGGCTTGGTTATTGAGCGTTTCGCCTGACACTTGTTGCAGTTCGGATCCCTAAAAGGCTCTCAAGGGGGGAGGAGTAGCCTGCAAAGCCATCTCAAAAGTTCACTGCAAACATTAGAAGTTAAGAGAAAACAAAGCTTTCCAGAAGGTTCACCCTAGACCAAATCTCCCTGGCCTGCCGGGGATCTTTTGAGGTATCGTTCAATCCAGTTCACGAATTGAGCTTAGGAAACAGACCTTAAACTAAGGTCTCTCGCCGGGCTGCCACGGCTTTGCGAGGAAGGTCTCCATGGCCGGGTTTAGGGTTTTGCAGATGCGATAGCAGGCGTGAACAAAGGAGAGCTACAGGGAAACGCTATGGAGTTCGAGGGCTATGGCTTATCAAATCTCAGGGGATTGTATCGGTTGCCACGCTTGCGTAGATAGCTGTCCTACAAAAGCTATCGTTGTCCAGGATGGGGAATACTGGATTAATCCTCTGTTGTGCAATGACTGCGAAGGTTTCTTCCCAGAACCTCAGTGCGTTAGCCTGTGTCCCGGTTCTGCCCCGCAGCCTTATGAAGCCATGAAGGGGCGCAACCGCACGGTCACGGCCCGCATTCGCAGCAGTCCACCTCTATTTTTGAACGGCCATAGCCAGGCTTTTGCTTCGTCAATTGTGGTCTGGGAAGCTTGCAATTTCCTATCTCAATTTCAATCTCTCAATCTGCAAAAGCAGGGAGATAACCAGGTTTGCTATCAGAAATCTGTTGGCCACAACCAGGGATCTCTGACCCTAACTCTATGTTTGGACGGGATCCCACAAAGTGCTCCGATCGATGTGCGAACTGCCTGTTTGCATCTTATTTTTGCTGCCTATGCCGCCGGGTTGGATAGCCCCTGGAAGGAATCCTTTGTTTTCACCGACTCACAATTGGAGTCCTATTTGGGCTGGGATAAACGTAAAGATCTGAGCAAGATGACCCGTCTCCACCTGTTCATGACCTGGATAGAGCAGCTCTGTCGGATTCAAGTCTCCATCGATTGGCCGGATCAGGGGCGGGTGAAGGGGTTTTCGGTACCGGCTGGCCCTCTGTGGAGGCTGCTCAAGATGCATCGCCACTTTCAAAAAGATGAGCAGGGCTGCAACCATCTGGTGGGCCTGACTTGGGCGATTCAGCCCGGCGAATGGACACGGTACTTTCTCAATCGACAAGGGTGCCGCCAGGGGCAAGCCTTTTATCAGTACAGCAGCCTGCCCCTATCCCTGCTGCAGGCCGTGATGAGCCATTGGCAACACCATGAAGGAGCCATGCGCCTGCTGCTGTGGCTGTTGTTCAAAGTGAGGATGGGGCGGCAACAGCGTCTGACGGTGCCCACCCTGATGCGAGTGGCCTACGGGGAAGAGCGACTGCAGGAAGCTTATCTCAATCTCCAAGAACGCAAACGGCTGGTGCGCACCTTTGAAAGCGATCTGGAGGTTCTCAACCACTATGGCCTCAAGCCGGAGTTCGATCCCCTCACCTATCCTTCTTCCATTCAACCCCTGTGGGCTCGCCTGGAAGCTGTGCCCGAGGATGCGGACGAGGCATTGAACTTTTGGATTGAAGATGCCAACAACGGTGGCTTGCTGACGGCTGCCGGGCCGCGGGGCAAGTGGGGACTCTTGATGCAGGCTCGCATTCAACGATTTCATCTGCCCTCCGACTGGCATCGTCGAGTAGTTCAAGAAGCCAGATCCCCAACCCGAGAATCGGGATCTCGGCGGCAGCGTAGGGCAAAGTCTGCGCCTGTTGCAACAGACTCGGATCTCCCTGGCCCTCCCGAAAACCCAAAAGACTTCCCCTCAAGCAAAGCTTTGCGTGGAGCGGATATCTCGGCGGCACGCCAGCAAAAGGGAATCAGCCAGCGGGAATTGGCCCAGAGGCTGGGGCGCAGCCAGAGCTGGGTGCGGGATGTAGAGAATGGGCGGCTTCAGATCAGCCTAAACGATCGCCAGCGCCTTATCAAAGCCCTGTATTTGGATCCCAGGCAACAGCAAGTCTAGGCCAGTCACTCAATTTGCTAATCCACCACTAATCCACGGCGATGACCACATCTGAGGCTTTAATGGCAGCATACGCTTCTTTTCCAACTGCTATGCCCAACCGTTCGGCAGAGTGCTTAGAAATAATGGCTGTTATTTCTATACCCGGTGCAACTTCCAGAATAATTTCGGCATTGACCATGCCTACCTGGACACTTTTTACAGTTCCTTTAAACAAGTTGCGAGTGCTGATTTGCATGATTTCTCCTTTGTTGAACACTTAAAGCAACAGGGGTGTTGACCAAACTGAACAAGAAGGGATCTCGGCAGATGGCCATTCAACATTGGTTTCAATACTATCAGATGCTTATCGTTGCCTCTGGGGAGGAATGGCTGCCGATAGTCTAGGTGTGTATCTACAGATACAAATTACAACCCAATTCCGACAGTCAAAAGCACCGAACCATTGGCGGATTTTCCTGTTCTGAGAGTTGTCACGGGTCAAAGAAAAATGGCTATGAAACGAAGAACTGCAATGTTATTCCTAGGGATCCTGGCCGCCCTGGCTTTGAGGTGGGGGCTGGCTCCTGGCTTGGCACAATCTCAGCCCATTTTGGTGGGGGCTGCGGTGAGCCTGCAACCGGCTTTAATGGAAATCGACCGGCTGTTCGCTGCCAACCACCCCGACATCAAGGTTGAGTACAACTTTGCCAATTCCGGCTTTCTCCAGCAACAGGTGGAGCAGGGGGCGCCTCTGGACGTGGTATTTTTCGCAGCCGCCTCTTTTATGGACGCCCTTGCCAAGCAAAACCTGCTGGTGGAGGGATCCCGGCGAGATCTTCTCAGCAACCGCATGGCTTTAATTGTGCCTGCCAATGCCAGAACCAAGGTTCAGGATTTTGCCGACCTGGTGGCGGAGGAGATCCGGGTTTTGTCGATTGGAGATTTGCAGGCCATGCCTGCCGGACGCTACGCCCAGGAAATTCTCACCCAAGCAGGGGTGTTTGAGACGCTGCGGCCCAAGATGGTGTTTGCCAGCACGGTGCGGGAAATCTTAACGGCGGTAGAACAGGGCAATGCCGACGCTGGGATCCTGTTTACCTCGGATGCTCAGCTTTCAAATCGGGTGCGAGTAGTGGCTACGGCGGATCCCATTACGCCAATTATCTACCCGGTGGCCTTGGTGCGCGATACTCCCGCCGGACGGTCTTACTTGGAGTTTTTGACCTCAGGGGAAGCGGCAGAGGTGTTTGTGAAGTACGGCTTTATCCGCCTGTGAGGGATCCCTCTGCAATGGCGCGGATGAGTTACTCCAAATGAGCGACTACGACCTATCCCCGCTTTGGATCTCCCTACGGATTGCCGGCTTGGCCACGGGCATCACCTTTGGGGTGGGGACGCTGGCGGCTTACGGGATGTTGCACTACCGAGGTCGCTGGCGCTCTCTCATCGAGGCCCTCTTGTTGGCGCCGCTGGTGTTGCCGCCCACCATGGTGGGCTTCCTGTTGCTGCTGCTGTTTGGCCGGCGAACCCTTCTGGGACAACTTTTGGCCTCGCTGAACTTGTCGGTCATCTTCACCTGGTATGCCGGGGTGATCACGGCAGCGGTGGTGGCCCTGCCCCTGATGTACCGCACGGCCCTGGGAGCTTTCCAGCAGATCGACCCGACGCTGGTGGCGGCAGCCCGCACCCTGGGAGCAAGTAGGGCCAAGATTTTTACGCGGGTGCTGATCCCACTGGCCTTGCCGGGGATCCTAGCGGGGGTTACCCTCAGTTTTGCTCGCGCTCTGGGGGAGTTTGGCGCCACCTTGATGCTGGCAGGCAACATCCCAGGCCGCACGCAAACCCTGTCCATGGCCATCTTCTTTGCCGTTCAGGCGGGGGATATGCGGGGGGCGGCCATCAGCTCGGCCCTGGTCTTGGGGTTGTCCTTGGGGGTGATGACGGCAGTTAACCTTTGGTTTCAGCGACAGCCTCTGCAGCAGCTTCCCCCTCGCCCCCTGCGGGTTCTGGCCAGAAGGGATCCGGATTTCTCAACTCCGGCCCCTCGCCTCTGGGTAGACATTGACAAGAAGCTGCCCCAATTTGAGCTGCAGGCGCAACTGAGCTGCGACGGGCGACCCCTGGGCTTGCTGGGGGCCTCTGGATCCGGCAAAAGCCTACTTTTGCGCTGCATTGCCGGGATCGAAACCCCGGATGGTGGGCGCATTTTGCTCAACGAGCGGGCGTTGTTTGACGCCGAACAGGGGATCCGGCTGCCTCCGGCTCAGCGGCGGGTGGGGGTGATCTTCCAGAACTACGCTCTGTTTCCCCACCTCACCGTCGCCCAGAACATCGCTTTTGGGATCCCTGCGGGCTTGAGCGAAGCGGAAAAACAAGAGCGGATCCAGGCCCAGCTGCGGTTGGTCAAGCTGAAGGGCTGGGAAAACCGCTATCCCACGGAGCTCTCCGGAGGACAGCAGCAGCGGGTGGCCCTGGCGCGAGCCTTGGCTTCTGAGCCGGAGATCTTGCTGCTGGATGAGCCTTTTTCTGCTTTGGATGCCCACCTGCGCAGCCAACTGGAGCAGGAGATGGGGGAAATCCTAGCGGGCTACAAGGGAGTCACGCTTTTGGTAACCCACAACATCGAGGAAGCCTTCCGCCTCTGCGGGGATCTGGCTGTAATGGAGCAGGGGCGAATCATTGCCCAGGGGGACAAGCGTCAGCTATTTGAGGCTCCCCCCTGCCTTAGTGTGGCGCAACTGACGGGTTGCAAAAACATCTCGCGGGCCAAGCTCCTGGGCCCTCAACGGGTGCTGGCCTTGGATTGGGGCTGTGAGCTGCAGGTACAGGGATCCCCAGCGGGAGAATACATCGCCATCCGCGCCCACCACCTCACCTTCCGGCCCGACGGGAAGCTGCCCAACACGTTTCCCGCTTGGCTGGTGAAGTGGAGCGAGACCCCCCACCGGCTGACCCTCTTCTTTAAGCTGGGCAGCCCTCCTGCCCACCGCCAGGACTATCACCTGCAAGCTGAGGTGTGGCGGGAGCGCTGGCGCGAGGTGGAGACTTGGGGATCCCCCTGGTGGCTGCAGTTGGATCCCCGGCATCTGAGGGTGTTTTGAGTCTGGAGCCCAGGAGTCAGGTGGGCTCGCCCAAGCGGTAGCCCCGCGGGGTAATCAGCCGCTCCCCATGGCGAAAGGTCTGGGAGTTGCCGATAAAGACCAGGGTGAGCATGTCCACCTGCTCTGGATCCAGCTCCCCTAGGGTGGTGAGGTGGAGGGTTTCGCCGGGGCGGTAGAGGTTGCGGGCCAAAGCCACGGGGGTATGGGCGGGTCGGGCCTGCAGAAAGATCTGTAGAGCCTTGAAGAAGGGATCCAGCCGCTGCCGCGAGCGGGGGTTGTAGAGGGCCACCACAAAATCGGCAGCTGCAGCCGCCTGCAGGCGTTTTGCAATCACTGGCCAGGGGGTAAGCAGATCCGAGAGGGAAATGGCGCAGAAGTCGTGCATCAGCGGAGCCCCCAGCCGGGCAGCAGCCGCCTGGAAGGCAGAGATCCCCGGCAGCACCTCCAGAGAAGGGCGGATCCCATCCCAGCCAGAGCGGACCAAGCACTCCAGCACCAAGCCCGCCATGCCGTAAATGCCGGCATCCCCCGAAGAAATCACCGCCACCTTCAGCCCCTGCTGCGCCCAAGCAATCGCCCGTTCGGCTCGCTGCAGCTCTTGGGTAATGGGAGAGGCCTCCCGGATTTGGCCGGGGTGCAAAAGGGGATCCACCAGATCCAGATAAAGCTGGTAGCCAACAACCACATCGGCCTGAGTTAAAGCCATACGGGCAGCCAAAGTCAATTGACCCAGATCCCCAGGACCAGTGCCGATGAGCCAGAGGTGGCCGCTGCGAGGGGAATACTCCTGCGCCGCGCGGGCAATGGCCAGGGTGCAGGCCCCTTCGGTTTCTGACGTGAAGACCTGCTTGGGGCAGAGAAGAGTTGCCTTCCCCTCCGCAACGCAAGAGGGCCTCTCAAAAGCTCGGTCACCTCTTCCCCAGATCTGAGCCGCCAAAAGAGCAGCCGCCTCGGCTACGGAGGGAGTGCCCACCGCCTGCCGAACGGCCTCCGAAGGGTGGGGAACCGGGATCCCAGCCAAAGCCTCTGCCGAGAAAAACTCAATGGGCCAGCCATAGGCTTGGGCCAGCTCCAGAAGACCTGGCTCGTCTTGCTTGAGCTCTAGGGTGGCCAGGCCGGCAATGGCCTCGAACGCCAGCCCCTGGGCCTGCAGCAGGCGGCGCAGGGATCCCTCTAGCCAAACGCGGGTAGTGCCCCGCTCGCAGCCCACCCCCACCCAGAGCACCCGCGGATGCCAGTGCACTGTCGGGATCCCCGTGGGAGGGGAGAGGTATTCCCCAATCCAGATCTGGGCAACGGGATGGGGAGGAGAGGAGGCCACTAGGGGATGATCTGCCGGCCAAGCTTGTCGCCAAAGCCGCGTGCCGCAGGTCTGGTGAACGGCCACCGGCTCTCCCCGCGTCAAGGCGGCTGCCACCCCGTTCCAATCTCCAGCGCCCCGCCGCCAGCCGTAGGGATCCCCCAGCAAATCCAAAGGCGGGATCCCCAGCCCCTCGGAAGCAGAGGTGAGAACCGGCTGGGCTCCCAAGGTAGCGGCCACCTGCCGCGCCAGGGCATCGGCCCCCCCCACATGTCCCCCGCACAGGCTAATAGCCCAGCGACCGGCTTCGTCCACCACCACCACCGCTGGATCCCGCTGCTTGTCCTGCAAGAGGGGGGCAATGAGCCGCACCACCGACCCTGCGGCCAAGATGAAGAGACAGCCCTGCACCTGGGGCCAGGCTTGGGCAACGGCTTCTGCTAGGGAGCCTGGCGCTGTGGGATCCTTGGGATCCCCGTAAGCCTGCCAGGGGGAGGGCAGCCCCTGCGGGTCAGCTTTGCTCCAGCAGCTCACCTCCTTGCCCAAGAGCGGGATCAGAGAGTTGGCCAACCGGCGGGCGCGCGGGCTGGGGGCAAACAGAGCAAGCTTCATCGAGCGTGGGCCAAGGCCAGGATTCTCCCCGGATCCTATACTGGACATAGAGCCACCCGCGAAGGGACAAGTGCCGATGGTCATCCCACCTGGACTGATGCTGCCCCTAATCCCCCTGGAGGTTTTGCTCTCCACGAAGGGGCTGATGTTTTTGCTGCTATCGGCCTATGGGGGGGCCATGTGGACATTCTTAAGCGGCGCTCCCCGCGTCCACACCATCATCGTGCCGGACTTGGAGCAGGCCAGAGGGTTTTACGAGAAGGTGTTGAAACTGCCGGAAGCGGAGCTGCCCCTGCAGTACTACTACGGCTACGAGCAAAGCATGGTCGGCTACAGCCTAGGATCCGCTTACTTTCCAGGGGATATTGGCCTCAGTCCCCGCTTCGATGCCAAAGCCCGTCCCACCTCTGGGCCCACCCAATTGGATACCCCCGGACTTTGGTACCAACTCTCCGACAATGTTCAATTGCACGTGATCCCTGGCTCTACAGATCCCTATGCGGGGTCCGGTTCCTACGGCAACGCCTCTAGGCCTAGCTCCTCATCTGCTTCTGCTTACGGGACTGTACCGGCAGCGGGCCGCAGCAGCGGCGTTCGCTATCGCCATGTCAGCTATGAGCGGGAGTCCCTTAAGGCCCTTCTGAAGCGAATCAACAAACAAGGGATCCGCAACAGCATTCGCTCCGAGAAGCCCTTCGTCTTTTGGGTGCGGGATCACCAGGGTCAGATTATCGAATTTGCCGAACTGAAAGGCTGACGGGATCCCCTAAGATTGTTAAAGGAAAGCCAAAAGTCGGCGGTGGGGAGATGCCAACGATGAAACGGGTGCTGCTGCTGGTGCTGTGTTTGCTGTGGCTCGGGGTGTGGGGCGGCCAGCCGGCCGTGGCTCTGTCGCGGGCCAAGGACAATCCGGTGGTGAGCGTACAATCCCCAGCCAAGGACTTCATCACCACCGAGTCGGGATTGCAATACTACGACATCACTCAAGGCAGTGGGCCTTCGCCTCAGCCGGGGCAAACGGTGGTGGTCAACTACGTGGGCAAGCTACAGGATGGCACCATCTTCGATAGCTCCTACAAGCGCAATCAGCCTTTTGTCTTCACCTACGGAGTAGGGCAGGTGATCCGTGGCTGGGAGGAAGGGCTGGCCACCATGCGGGTGGGGGGCAAGCGGTACTTGCGCATTCCGCCGGAGTTGGCCTATGGCAGCCGCGGGGCAGGCGGGGTGATCCCCCCCAATGCCACCTTGGATTTTGAAGTGGAGCTCCTGGCCATCCAGTAGATTCAGATCTTGCAGAGACCGAATATCCAAGCGGCATTGGGCTTGTGCAGGAACTCCCTTCCCCGGAACTGTCTTCTTCTTGGCGGCCCAGTTCTCTGGCAGCAGATCCTGCCCTAGAAAAAGCTCGCCTGCGCCAGCACTTTCGCCAGGTGCGGCAGGGGTTGGACAGATCCCTTATCAGCCAGAAGATCGTGGCTCATTTGGCCTCTTGCCCCCAACTTTTGGCCGCCAAAACCATCCTGGCCTATGTGGCCTTCGGCTCCGAGGTGGACTTGGGATCCCTGTTTGCCCTTTTTCCAGAGAAGCAGTGGGGGATCCCCCGTTGTCTGCCGCAGCGGCAAATGCAGTGGCACCGGTACGGCTCGGCTGAGCTGATTCCCAATCGCCGGGGGCTACTGGAGCCCTCTCCCCACAGCAAAACCCTCGACCCCACCGAGGCGGATTTGATCCTGGTGCCCGCCCTGGCCTGCGATCGTTGGGGAAGGCGTTTGGGCTACGGCGGCGGCTATTACGACCGCTTTTTGGCCGCTTTGCCGGATCCTAGTGTGCCCAAGTGGGGCATCCTCCCCCAAGCCTGCTTGCTGGAGCAGCCCCTGCCTCAGGATCCTTGGGATCAGCGCCTGGATGGGATCCAAACCGAGGAGAGGTTCTACGAGACGGGGATCCCCTAGACTAAAGAGGGTGGGCCTTGGAGGAAAAACGATGAGCCAAGTTTGGAAGCCGGCGCAGTGGCTAACCCAAAAGCTGCGTCTTGTCTGCATGAGCTTTGGCTGTGTGGCATTGGCGGTGCTCTTGATGGGCTTTGGGGCGATCCCCCTGCAACTGAAGGATCTCCACGTCACCCCCTGTCCCGATACCCCCGAATACACCAACCTGGTGACCAGCAACGGCAACCCCATACCGGCCAGGTGCCTGTTCGTCGAAGGCACAGTGGTCAACCGCTCCAAAAATACCCTGCTGAACGCGGATGTCTTCGGTCGGCTTTACGATGCCAACGGCAACGAGGTTCTGCCGGAGCGTACCCGCCTGGGGGCCATTGCAGAAGTTCCTCCCGGCGAGAGCCCTTTTTCAATTCGCATCTCGGTGCCCATAACCAGCCCCCTGCCCCTCACCCTGGAGCAATTCAAGGCCAGCGGCTTCAGCGGTACCGTGCGTCGTTAACGTCTAAAGCTGGCGGGTGAACTCCACCTGGGTGGGGCGCTCAGGCAAATGGAGTTGCGCGACCACAGGCGGCGTTTGGGCGATCAGCCGGCCCCGGCGGAAGACATACAGGCAAGCTGGTTTCAGGCGAATGGCTTCGACGGCATCGGCGGCCTGGAGCACCACCAGATCGGCGTAGCAGCCGGGTTCCAGGCCGTAGCCTTCCAACCCCAGAATGCGGGCCGGATTCTCCGTAACCGCCAAGAAACACTGGCGCATCTGCTCATAGCCTGTCAGGTGGGCGGCGTGGATGGCCATGTGGGCCACCTCCAGCATGTTGCCGCTGCCCAAAGGGTACCAGGGATCCATCACGCAATCCTGGCCAAAGGCTACCGTCAAGCCTGCGGCCATCAGCTCGGGCACCCGGGTCAGCCCCCGTCGCTTGGGGTAGGTGTCGTGGCGACCTTGGATGACCATATTGACCAGCGGGTTGGCGATCACCCCCAGCTCTGCCTCGGCCATCAGGGGGATCAGTTTGCTGACGTAGTAGTTGTCCATCGAGTGCATGGAAGTTAGATGGGATCCGGCTACCCGCCCCTGCAAGCCCAGCCGCAGCGTTTCGTAGGCCAAGGTTTCCACATGGCGCGAAAGCGGATCGTCCGTCTCGTCGCAGTGCAGATCCACCCGCAGGCCGCGCGCCGCAGCAATCTCGCACAGGGCCCGCACCGAAGCTGCTCCCTCGGCCATCGTCCGCTCGAAGTGGGGGATCCCGCCCACCACCTCCACCCCCAAATCCAGAGCCTTCTCCAGAAGCTGCACCGCCCCTGGCGAGCGATAGTAGCCATCCTGAGGAAAGGCCACCAGTTGCAAATCCAAGTAGGGAGCCACTTTTTGCTTGACTTCCAGCAGCGCCCGCACCGCCAACAGGTTGGGATCGCACACATCCACATGGGTGCGGATGGCCAGGATCCCGCGCGCCACTGCCCAGTCGCAGTAGGTTAGAGCCCGCTCGATGACCGCCTCCGGAGTTAGCAGTGGCTTCAACTCTCCCCAGAGGGCGATCCCTTCCAGCAAGGTGCCCGATTGGTTGACACGCGGGATCCCGTAGGTGAGGGCAGCATCCAGGTGAAAGTGGGCATCCACAAAGGGGGGCGACACCAAGCGGTTGCTGACATCAATTTCTTGGGGGGCAGTGGCTTGCAAGTTGTTTTCCAGAGCCACAATGCGATCCCCCTGGATACCGATATCGATTCCCTTGCGGCCATCCGGCAAGTTGGCCCGGCGCAAAATGAGATCCATATGTTGTGGCTATTTGTTTGAACTTAGGATGGAAAGAAGCAACTACAGTTGACTGAATGATAGGCCAAATCAGATAAAGATGTCTTAAATTACCTCAAAGCCCGAATTTAGGAAACCAGTTGATTGGGTTATTGCTCACTTTATAAAAGAGGGCTGTAGTCCCCAACAGCATCCGGTTGTGCAAGATATCAACCAAGTAGTCAGAGGGATAATCTATCGAGAGCTGATTTGAGAGGACTTGGCCCTTACATCCATTCCAACCGTCAGCGAAACTTCGTTGTCCATTACAAACAAGCTCCTTCTCAAAAAATTGTATTTCAGGATACATATTTTCAGGGATCTCCCCCTTAGGATAAGCCGAGCAGTAACCCGATCTCGAAGTAACCTCAACAGAAGCGACTATGGCACGTTTAGAACTCTCCCGGCGGGACTTCTGCCTGCGTTCTGGGGCTTTTGTGGCTGGCCTGATGGGGAGCCGCTGGTTGGTTCGCGATGCCGCGGTGGCTCAAGGAACCAAGCTGAAGGTGGCCGGGGTTTATACGGTTCCCATTGAGCAGCAGTGGGTGAGCCGGATCCATAAAGCGTTGATGGCTGCCCAGAAGCGGGGGGATATTGACTACACCTGGTCGGAGTCAGTTTCCAACACCGACTACCCACGGGTGCTGCGTCAGTATGCCGAGAGCGGCGTCCAACTGCTGGTGGGTGAGGTCTTCGGGGTGGAGCGGGAAGCGCGGGAAGTAGCCAAAGACTATCCCAAGGTCAGCTTTTTGATGGGATCCAGCCTCAAGCCGGATCCTGCCCTGAGCAATTTTGCCGTGTTTGACAACTACATCCACGAGCCTTCCTATTTGACGGGAATGGTGGCCGGGGGGCTGACCCGCTCCAAAATCATCGGCATGGTGGGGGGCTATCCCATTCCAGAGGTGAACCGCCTCATGAATGCTTTTATGGCAGGGGCGAGGGAACTGCAGCCGGAGGTGAAGTTTTTGGTCACCTTTATCGGCAGTTGGTTTGATCCCCCCAAAGCCAAAGAGGCGGCTTTTGCCCAAATTGATGCCGGCGCAGATATCCTTTACGCGGAGCGGTTTGGGGTATCTGATGCCGCCAAAGAGAGGGGCGTTTTGGCCATCGGCAATGTGATCGATACCCAGCCGGACTACCCGGAAACGGTGGTGGTCAGCGCCCTGTGGCACATGGAACCCACCATCGACAGAGCCATTGCCGCGGTGAAGGCCGGAGAGTTTAAGGCAGAGGACTACGGGATCTACAGCATGATGAAATATGGGGGATCCAGCCTCTCCGACTGGGGAACCTTCGCCGACAAGGTTCCGGCTGAACTGAAAGCTAAGGTGATGCAGCGGCAGGCAGAGATTCTGGCAGGGTCTTTTGTTGTAGCCATCGATGATAGCGAACCCAAGTCCACCCTCTGAAGCGCCTTTGGCCTTGAAGGTGGTGGGCATCACCAAGCGCTTTGGTGCTCTGCTGGCCAACGACCAGATCGATCTCGAACTGCGGGCCGGGGAGATTCTGGCCATCTTGGGGGAAAATGGGGCGGGCAAAACGACGCTGATGAATATCCTGTTTGGGCACTATGTTCCCGATCAGGGTCAGGTGTGGGTGTTTGGTCGGCCCCTCAAGCTGGGATCCCCGGCGGCTGCCCTGGCGGCGGGGATAGGCATGGTGCATCAGCATGTGGTCTTGGCCGATAATCTATCGGTGCTGGACAACATTCTGCTGGGCACTCAGCCCCTGTGGCACCTATGGTCTCGGCGGCGAGAGGGACGGCGGCGCATCCAAAAGCTGGCTGAGGAATTGGGGTTGGCCGTGGATCCCGATGCTCTGGTGGGATCTCTAACCTTAGGGGAGCGGCAGCGGGTGGAGATCCTCAAGGTGCTGTATCGAGGGGCGCGGATCCTGATTTTGGATGAGCCTACGGCGGTGTTGACCCCACCGGAAATTGAGCCGTTTTTTCACACCCTACGGCAGATGGCCGGTCGCGGGCTGGGGATCCTGCTGATTTCCCACAAGCTCCAGGAGGTGATGCGCACCAGTGACCGGGTGATGGTGCTGCGGTCAGGGCGGGTGGTGATGGCGGGCAAGACGGCTGAGATCCATCCCACAGCTCTGGCGGAAGCGATGGTGGGGCAGCGGTTGGCGGCGGTGGTCAAAGCCCCTTTGTCTCCGGGGGAGACGGTCTTAGAGTTGCAGCAGGTCTCCTGTCGGGTGGGGCAGCAGCATCTGGAGCAGGTTTCTTTGACGGTGCGGCGTCACGAAATCGTGGGTATTGCTGGGGTGGCGGGCAATGGGCAATCCGTCCTGGCAGATCTGGTCTGTGGGGTGATCCGGCCCCACCAAGGTCATCTCCATCTGCATGGCCGAGTCCTGCGGCTGATCTCTCCTGCTGAGATGGTGCGGCAAGGCATGGCCCGGATCCCGGAAGACCGCCACAAGACCGGACTGATCGGTTCCCTTAGCCTGTGGGAGAATTGGGTGATCGAGCGCTATCGGGATCCCGAATTCTCGCGGTGGGGGATCCTGCGTCACCGGCAAATCTATCAGCAGGCTCACACCTGGCTACAGACCTACGACGTGCGGGGACTCCAGAGGGGGGATCCGCGGCAGGCGCTCCAGATGCCGGTGCAACTGCTGTCCGGCGGAAATATGCAAAAAGTGATCCTCTCGCGGGAGCTGTGTCGGGATCCCCAGGTAATTGTGGCTCACCAGCCAACGCGGGGACTGGATCTGGGGGCTGTGGCTTACGTGCATGCCCAACTGCTGGCAGCAGCCCGAGCTGGAGCCGGGATCCTGCTCATTTCTGAAGACTTGGATGAATTGCTGAGTTTAGCGGATCGAGTGGCGGTGCTCTATCGCGGTCGGCTTTCCCCAGCAATCCCAACCCAAACCACAACGGTGACCGCCTTGGGGTTGCGTATGGCCGGGCAGGAGGTGGCCGATGCGTGTTGAACCTCGTTCCACTGTGCCCCTTTGGCTGATCCTGAGTGCGCCGATGGCAGCCATTGTCCTGGCTTTCCTCTCCTGTAGCCTGCTGATCCTGTGGACGGGATCCCCGGTTTTGGCAGCCTATGGAGCTTTGCTGCGGGGAGCGGTGGGATCCCCCTTTGCCCTGAGCGAAACTTTGACGCGGGCCATTCCCCTGATCCTGACGGGATTGGCGGTGGCGGTGTGTTTTCGGGCCAAGTTGTGGAACATCGGTGCGGAAGGCCAGTTTTATGGCGGGGCTCTGGTTGCCAGCCTCTTGGGCACCGCTGGGCTTTCGCTGCCGCGCCCGTGGTTGGTGCTGGTGCTGCTGCTGGCGGGCTGGATTGCCGGAGGGCTGTTGCTGTGGATCCCGGCCTGGCTCAAGACTCAGTTCCAGGTGGACGAAGTGGTGACCACCCTGCTGCTCAATTTTGTCATTCTTCTTGGGATCAGCTATCTCCTGGAAGGCCCCCTCAAAGATCCTCTGGCTCTCGGTTGGCCCCAAGGTCGTGCCCTGGCGGAGAGTGCTCTTCTGCCGCGGCTGATCCCCCGCAGTCGTCTCCACGCTGGTTTAATCATCGCCCTGCTTGCTGCCCTGGGGGTGTGGGGGCTGGAGCAGTTCACCGTTTGGGGCTTAGAAATGCGAGCCGTAGGCGCCAACCCAGAAGCGGCCAGGTTCCTCGGCATCCCAGTCCAGGGAGTTATTTTGTATACCTCACTGCTGGGAGGGGGGCTGGCAGGCTTGGCGGGAGCTTGTGAACTTCTCGGGCTCAAGGGCTATCTCACCTTGGATTTATCCCCGGGCTTTGGCTACACCGGCATCGTCGTTGCCCTGTTGGCCCAACTGCATCCCTTGGGAGTGGTGGGGGCCGCAGTTTTCATTGCCGGGGTTTATGTGGGAGCCGATACCATGGGGCGTAGCTTGGGCGTTCCCACCTATCTTGCCGATGTCATTGTTGCTGCTGCCCTGCTGTGGATGTTGGTCTGCATGGGATTGGCCCGTTATCGTCTGCGCTGGGACTGAGCACCCGTGTCTGCACTCCTGAGTCTAATCAGCTTAATCAGCACCACCAGCTTCTGGGTGGCCACCCTGCGCATTGCCACTCCCTTGCTCTTTGGCACTTTGGGCGAAGTCCTCTGTGAGCGGGCCGGCGTTCTCAATCTGGGCATCGAAGGGATCATGACCCTGGGGGCCATGACCGGTTGGCTGGTGGTCTATCAGGGATCCGGATTGTGGTGGGGCGTAGCCTTTGCTGCCACCCTAGGTGCCGGCGTGGGCTTGATTCACAGCCTGTTGACCGTCCGCCTTGGGGTTTCCCAGCACGTCACCGGCATTGGCATTACCCTCTTGACCATCAATGCTGCTTATTTTGTTTATCGCATGGCCCTGCCCCAGGTCACCTCTCCTCCCAAAATCGTCCCCTTCAGCCCTTGGCCGATCCCGGGTCTCTCCAGCCTGCCCTTTCTGGGAGAAACCCTGTTTACCCAGCCGCCCCTCACCTACCTCGGCCTTCTCCTGGTGCCCCTCATGGCCTACATCCTCTACCGAACTCCGCTGGGCCTGGCCGTGCGCATGGTTGGAGAAAATCCCCAGGCTGCCGCTTCCCAGGGGATCCCGGTCTATGCCGTTCGTACCGGAGCGGTGATGGTGGGCAGCGCTCTCATGGGGGTGGCCGGCGCTTTTTTAACCCTCTCTGCGTTCGATGCGTTTTTCTTCAATATCGTCAATGGGCGGGGGTGGATTTGCATTGCCCTGGTGGTTTTTGCCGCTTGGGATCCCTGGCGAGCCTTAGGAGGAGCGTTGCTGTTTGCCGGGTTTGATGCTTTGCAATTGCGCCTTCAGCAGCTTTGGGGTAGCCGGATCCCCTATCAGTTTTTCTTAATGTTGCCCTATCTGCTCAGTATTGTGGCGTTGATTTTGGTCTCTCGCCATGCCAAAGCGCCCCGCGCCCTTTTGATCCCCTTTCGCCCTGAAGAACGGATTTGACTACTGGACTTCCAAGAAGCCGAAAATTACTCCCATTGAGCCTTTGCCCTTGCCCCAGAAGCCTGTATGTCTTACGTCAAGACGATTGTCTGTTTCGCCAACTCCAGAAAAATGGCCGGTCGCTGTATTGCCGGCAAGGAATGGCAGAACGGAGAGCCAGGAGAATGGGTGCGTCCTGTCAGCAGCCGCCCGTCACATGAGGTCTCTGAACATGAGAGGTACTACGAGAGCGGTGGCGACCCAGAACTTCTTGATATTCTCTGTGTCTCTTGTGATACACCTCAGCCACTACCTCACCAGAGGGAGAACCACGTTATCAATCCAAAGCACCGCTGGAAAAAAGTTGGCCACCTGCCTTGGGAGGACATCAACAGTTGGCTAGACAACCCTGAGAATCTCTGGGGCACTGGCGAGAGCAGCTATGCTGGGTGGAACAACCGGTTAAGTGTCGGGCGAGAAAGCGGAGTTTCTCTTTACCTTGTACCGGTCGAGCATTTGCGTCTGTTGGTTGGTTACAAGGCACCAGGATACCCGAATTCTAAGCGTAGAGTACGCGGCGAGTTTGTATACAAGGGAGTAAAATACTGCATGGATGTTACCGATCCCGTGATTGAACGGGATTTCCTAATGGGCGAAGACGGTCAATATGACATCCCCGATCCGGTGCTGTGTGTTAGCCTTAGCGATCCCTACTTGGGCTATTACTACAAGCTGATAGCGGCTGTTCTCTACTCAGGTCGACTCATATGAAATCAGAGATCTACACGATTGGTCACTCAAACCACGAGATTGATTTTTTCATAGACTTACTGCGCCAGTACAACATCACCGGTATTGGCGACGTTCGCTCACGTCCATATAGCCGTTACGTCCCTCAATATTCACAAGAAAAGTTGAAAAGTGCTTTAGCGGCAGCAGGTATTGCTTACGTCTTTCTGGGCAAAGAATTGGGAGGACGTAGCGAAAATCCGAGCTGCTATGATCAGGGTAGGATTCAGTATGAACGACTGGCAAATGAGCCAGCCTTCCTCGAAGGGATCGACCGTCTGATCCAAGGTTCTAGTCGGTATCGGATCGCACTGATGTGTGCTGAGAAAGACCCTATTGAATGTCATAGATCGTTGCTGGTGGCGCGTAAACTTTTTCAAAGTGGGATTCCGGTCAACCACATCTTGGCCAATGGCTCTTTGGAGACTCATGAGGCTCTAGAATCTCGTCTTCTTGCCCTTTGCAAACTTCCAGAGGGGGACTTGTTTAGAAGTCGGGAAGAGTTTATAGCCGAAGCCTATCTCATTCAAGGCAGGCGTGTCGCCTATCGAGATGAGAAAATGTCAAAAAGTGATGAGCGGAGCGCGAGGCCATGAAGATATTTACGATAGGGTTTACGAAGAAAAGTGCAGAGCAATTTTTTAATCGCTTAAAACAGCCTGGTCTGGTTCGAGTTGTTGATACTCGACTTAATAACACCTCGCAACTGGCGGGATTCACGAAAAAGAGGGATCTAGAGTTTTTTCTTCACGAGATCTGCAAGCTTGGATATGTTCATTTGCCGGAACTTGCACCAACTCAAGAGATTCTCGATGCTTACAAAGCCAGTGGTGAATGGTCTAACTACGAGAGACAGTTTTTGTCGCTGATGGCCGAGCGTCGCATTGAAGATCAAGTGGATAAAAGTATTCTCGATGGAGGGTGTCTGCTTTGTAGTGAAGCTACTCCTGAGCACTGTCATCGTAGGCTAGTTGCTGAATATTTGCGCAGAAAATGGGGTGATGTTGAAATCGTGCATCTATGATAACTAAGAGCTGGCACTACGGATTTTTCCGATTTATGCAGCTACTCCGAGTTGCAGCAGGATTCCGGCAACACGGAGCGAAAGGGATCCCTGACTGCCCAACCGATTTGGAAACTCTCTCACCGACAGCAAGCTCAATACAGGGATCCCCGCTTGGGCAGATCCAACACATTGACATCTTTGGGGTTGACCTTGAGCAGATGATGGGCGAGCAGGAAGCCTGTGATCGTCTGGGTTTGGCTGCCCCATGCGTACCTCGGTTGGGTCATGGAAGTATTCCGCCTACTTTTGTTCGGGAATGACCTTGGTTTGAATGTTGCACCCGTTGCTGATGACATCGCCGTACTGTTGCCCCCGCAACACTGGGCCAGTGTTTGCCGCCGTTGCTTTTGGATCCCAAGTTCCTGCGGGCAGCTAGCGTGTATGGTAGATGAAAGCTTGTTTTTGGGTCTTTCCCCGTCCCCATGCCCAGGGCTAGCACCTCTCGCCATCAGACCGACCCCCGCTTCAGCTCTGCTATCGCTCCACGACGCTTTCCCGAACAGGCCAAAGGGTTAAAGCCCCACCAACAAAAGCAACTGCAACGGCTTTACCAACTGCGCCTACCCCCCAACCGCCTGGTGACGGTGGAGTTTGCCCAACGGCTGGGATCCCTGACCCAAGATCTGGAAGGTCAGCCCATCAGCGTTTACCTCAACCGGCGCGGCCAGGTAATCCGCGTGGGGCTGGGATCCCCTTTTGAAACCCAGATTCCCGCTTGGGAATTGCCCCGCCAGGGGGCCGAGCGCCTATCCGGGATCCGCTGCATCACCACCCAAATGGGGGAGGGGGGCCCCGGTCAAAAAGCGCTGACGGCCATGGCTTTGCAGCGTTTGGATGCCCTCATCACCCTTTCCGTGTCCAAGTCAGGAGGGCACCGACGCCGGGGAGGAGCGGCTACGGGCTTTGTTCACCGGGCCTATCTGGCCCATCTGCTGCCGGAGGGAGAGAGCCGCTGGTGGGTCTCTGAGCCTCTGCCTTTGGGGATCCTGGCGGAACAGGATCTGCAGGAGCTGGTGGCGGAGCTAGAAGATGGCTTTCGGCGCCAAGTGACCGCCCGCCAGGTGGATCTGGATCAGGATCGGGCCATCCTGGTGGGGCTGCAGGAGTCCGGGCAGAGCTACGAGGATCTCATGGATGGGTTGGCGGAGCTGAGCCGCCTGGTGGAGAGTGCCGGCGGACAGGTGCTGCAAGCCCTCTGGCAGAGGCGGGAAGGCCCCAATTCGGCCACGGTAATCGGATCCGGTAAGGTGCAAGAGCTGGCTCTGCTGGTCCAGGATCTGGGCGCTAACTTGGTGGTGTTCGACCGGGAACTCACCCCCAGCCAGGTGCGCACCTTGGAAGAGGCGGTGGGGGTGCGGGTGGTGGATCGCAGCGAGGTGATCCTGGATATTTTTGCCCAGCGGGCCAGAACCCGAGCCGGGAAGCTGCAGGTGGAGCTGGCGCAACTGCAGTATTTGCTGCCTCGCCTGGCCGGTCGCGGTCGCACCATGTCTCGGTTAGGTGGGGGCATCGGCACCCGTGGCCCTGGGGAAACCCAACTGGAAATGGAGCGGCGGGCCATCCAGCGGCGCATCAGCAAGCTGCGGCAAGAGGTGGAAGAGCTGCGCCGCCACCGCCAGCGGCTGCGCCAACGGCGCGAGGCATCCCAAATTCCCGTGGTGGCCCTGGTGGGCTACACCAACGCCGGCAAATCCACCCTCCTCAATGCCCTCACCCATGCCCAGGTCTACGTGGCCGACCAACTCTTTGCCACCTTGGATCCCACCACGCGGCGGCTGGAGCTGCCCGACCAGCAGGCGGTGCTGTTGACCGACACAGTGGGATTCCTAACCGAATTACCAGACCAACTGGTGGATGCCTTTCAAGCCACCCTGGAAGAGGTGACGGAAGCGGATGCCCTGCTGCATGTGGTGGATCTGTCTCACCCCAACTGGGAAGGACAGATCGAGGCGGTGGAAACCTTGCTGGACAAGCTGCCCTTGGCCACCGGCCCCCGGCAACTGGTGTTCAACAAAATCGACCGCCTGGATCCCGAATGGGTAGAGGATGTGCGCCTGCTCTACCCCAAAGCCCTGTTTGTTTCCGCCACCACCGGCCAAAACCTGGATCAGTTGCACCACACCCTGGCCCAATTTGCTGCAGTTCTAAGCCCCAACCCCTTCGATAGTCAGGAACCCAAGGATCCCTAAAAGCATTCCATAAGGATTTCCAAACCTGCATAGCTCATCTTCATCCGCCGTCAACATAAACATTCAGTTACATTGAGATCAGGATTGTGACCCGACTTAAAGTTAGGGAGAGAACATGGCCACCACTGCAGTTGCACCTCAAGTCGCACCTCGCCTGGCCCAGCCCCATCTGACGCTGCAAACTCTGCCCATCGGGGCCGACACCCTTGCCATTCGCTCCCAAGATTGGGATCGGGATCGATTTGATATCGAATTTGCTCTGGAAAACGGCACCACCTACAACTCCTTCTTGATTCGCGGCGAGAAGGTGGCCCTCATCGACACCTCCCACGAGAAGTTTCGCCAGTTGTACTTGGATTGCCTGCAAGGGATCCTAGATCCTGCCCAGATCGACTACCTGGTGGTCAGCCACACCGAGCCAGATCACAGCGGCCTGGTTGGGGATCTGCTGGAGCTGGCGCCCCAGATGACGGTGGTGGCCTCCAAGGTGGCGGTGCAATTTCTGGAAGATCTGGTGCATCGGCCCTTCCGGCGGCTGGTGGTGAAACAGGGAGATCGCTTGGATCTGGGCAAAGGGCACGTTCTGGAGTTCATCTCGGCCCCCAACCTGCACTGGCCCGACACCATCCTCACCTACGACCACGGCACCCAGATCCTTTACACCTGCGACGTGTTTGGGATGCACTACTGCGACGATTTCGCCTGGGACGAACATCCCCACCTGTTGCAGGCCGACTTCAAGCTCTACTACGACTGCCTCATGGGGCCCAACGCCCGCTCGGTGTTGTCCGCCCTGAAGCGCATGGAAGCCTTGCCGCCCATCGCTGCCATTGCTACCGGCCACGGCCCCCTACTGCGCCATCACCTGTCCGACTGGGTGGGGCAATATCGCACCTGGAGCCTGGAGCAGGCCAAAGCCGAGCGCCTGGTGGCAGTGTTCTACCTGTCCGGCTATGGCCAGGCGGAAACCTTGGCTCAAGCCATTGCCCGTGGGATCCAAAAAACCGGCATCCAGGTGGAGCTGGCAGATTTGCGGCTGGTGGATGCCCACGAGGTGCGGGAGCTGATGAGCTTGGCCGCCGGTGTGGTGATAGGCATGCCGCCCCAATCAGGGCCTGAGGCCGCCACCACTCAAGTGCTGCTGAAAACCCTGCTGGCCTCTGCCCACAGCAAGCAGGGCTTTGGCCTGTTCGAGTCAGGGGGGGAAGACGACGAGTCGGTGTACCTCTGCCGCAACACACTGCAAGAAATCGGCGCCAAAGAGGTGTTTGCCCCCATTCTGCTTAAGCAGCCTGCCGGCGAGGCCCTGCTGCAACTGGCCGAAGAAGCAGGTACCGACCTGGGGCAGTGGCTGACGCGGGATCGCAGCATTCAGCAGATGAAAGCCTTGGATGCCGACCTGGATCGCGCCCTGGGCCGCATCAGCAATGGCCTCTACATCATCACTGCCCGCAAAGGGCAAGCCACCAGCGCTATGCTCGCCTCCTGGGTAGCCCAAGCCAGCACCGATCCGCCAGGGATCAGCATTGCGGTGGCCAAGGATCGGGCCATCGAATCCTTCCTGCAGGTGGGAGATACCTTCGTGTTAAACGTGCTGCAAGAAGGCCATTACCAACCCTTGATGCGCCACTTCCTGAAGAGATTTCCACCGGGAGCCGACCGCTTTGCCGGGATCAAGACCTACCCTGCTGCCAACGGATCCCCCATCTTGGCCGATGCTTTGGCCTACCTGGAGTGCCGTGTGGTGAGCCGCCTGGAAACCAGCGATCACTGGGTGGTGTACAGCACCTTGGAAGCTGGTCGGGTCTCCAGCCCAGAGGGCCTCACCGCCATCCACCACCGCAAGGTAGGGAATCATTACTAATACTGATAGTGAGCAGTGAGAAGAGAGAAGTGAGAGATAATTTCTCACTCCCAGCCCTTCTCCCTGGGGAAGCTGGGATCCCTGTAGCGAACAGACTCACAAATTCAATAGGACTGCCGATAGACCAACCCACTGGGATGTAGGAAGAAGGGGCTGTCTTCTCCCAGGCGGATCCCGATCTGCTCCAGCTGTTCCCCTTGGCGGGTCGCAGGCCTCGCGGGGAGCCCCTCTGTTCCCTGTTGAATCTTTTGGGATCCCTGCTGGGCTGGCCGATAAGGGACGCTGTTCAAACCTGAAGAGAGGGGATCCGAGGGGGCATACCTCTGTCGCCAGCGCTGGTAGGGGCTGACTTGGATCCCTGCCTTGTCCATCTGGGTTGTCGAGAGGGCAGAGGCAGGTGCTGACACCTCTGACAACTGCAGTGAAGAGGGCAGAAGGGCAACCGCCGGACATGGCTCAGCTTGTGCCCAAGCCCCCGGCGCAAAAACCCAGGCAAGCCAGCAAAAGAAGATGGCACACTGCATGGGAAGATCCTTCCATAGGCCCAACCCAGTCGTCTCTCAGGCCATTTTTCAAGGGCAGGACTGAGAGCGCAGCTCCCATCTTGCCGATGCCGACTTGAAGGCCGGGTGCTCGGGATCCCCTTGGCTGGGTGATCTGGATCAGCAGACCCACTCTTGACCCAAAAGTGCTGCGAGGCCCCCAGCTCATCCGCACCGCTAGAGCAACTGACTATAGGGGTGTATGGTCATTTCAATTCAAACTTCGATTCAAACTAGGACATTGCACCCACACCTCAAACAGTGAATGATTGAATGCACGAGGCCAGAAGGCTTTTCAAGGACTCCGTCCCGCTGGCGCGATCGGTAGTCCAGGCGTCTCACCCTAAACTGAAACGACCATAAAGCGCGGTGTCCCAAGCGAGATTTCAGCGGCAGGGCAGTCAACTGCTGAAAAAATGTGCTTTGAGTGCCAAAGTTTTGGCTTGTTTCCGCGAACGGTGCCCAAGGGCAAGGAGCATGTCATGAAACCGCGGATTTGCCAGGATAGTCTGCGCTGCTGACCCGTACATAGGCGTGCCAAGCCAAGTCCAGCAGGCCATCCAACACCGCTGCAGCCACTGCCGGGCCTCCTTTGCGTCCCTCAGTGCGGATGTGGGGCACCATGGAATCGGCTAGCTCCTGCTTGGCTTGCACCACGTTCACAAACCCAGCCGGCGTGGCGATGACCAGAGCAGGGGCCACCTCCTTCTTTCTAATCAGCTGCACCAAGGTGGAGAGGGCGGTCTGGGATTGGCCGATCACAAAGATCGCCTCAGGGTAGCGTTGGGCCAGGGTTTCCAAGCCCCAAGCGGAGCGGGTCTTGTCCCTTTGGGGACGGGTAATCGCTTCGCTGCTGCAATAGATGGGGTTGGAAAAGGTGTTCTGAACAGCCCAGGCAATGCCCACCTGTACCATCGGCTCATCGACCACAATGGTGGTACGCGCTGCCAAGGCCGCCGCCCCAGCCTGTAAGGCTTCGTTACCAAAACGGATGAGGTTCAAGTACTCAAAGTCGGCGGTAGCATAAATAACCCGACGAACCACCTCATACTCAGCAGGAGAAAGCTCGTGCTTGCCCACCTCCTGGTCGATGATCATCAAACTCTCTGCATCGGTTACGTGCCACTCCATCGATCCCAGACCCCGCCCGCCGTTTGTCCTCAGTAATGACAGGATTGTACCTGCAGAGGCTTCAGTTGGTGGGAAAAGCCATTGCTTAGCCCGGAGGCCAGCCCATCCCCCGACCGCCCAGAACGTGAATGTGGAGATGAAAGACGGTTTGCCCGCCGTCTTCTCCTTCGTTGATCACCAATCGGTAGCCTTTATTTAAACCTGCCTCGGCAGCCACCCGCTGAGCGGTCAGCAGGAGATGTCCCAGCAATGCCTCATGTTCGGGCTTGGCCTGGGAAATGCCGGGGATGGGCTCTTTGGGCACCACCAAAATGTGGACAGGGGCTTGGGGGGCAATATCTTTGAAGGCCAGGGCTCTATCGTCTTCGTAAACGATTTGTGCAGGGATCTCCCTGCGAATAATCTTGCCGAAAACTGTGTCGCTCATGGGTGCTCACAAATTAGTTCTGCCCTTAGCCTACCTGCTAACCGCACATTCTCCCACCCAGGTGGCGAGAGTGGCGCTCGGCACCTACTGCTTCAGCAGCCATTCAAATTCCTGCCGCAGTGATTGAATATGCCCCACTCGCGAGACCAACAGCGCATCTCGCCCGGCATCGCGAAAACGAGAGCGCCACAAACTCACCAAATCGGGGTTGCTGCACCAAAAGCGGATAACAGCGTCGACCAACTGATCCAAGTCCCAGCCGCGCCGGGCCGGCACTTCCTCCACGGATCCCAGCAACGCATCGAGGGTGCAGGAGCTGGTACCCAGGTATTCCACCCCACAGGGCCGCTGGGCCAGCTTCTGTTGCTGATGAAAGAACTGTAGAGCAGGGGCAATGCCGATGATCTCGAAGGTGTAAACCATGTTGCTGATACATTTATGCTGAACACTGCTGAACATCACTGTTCAACTATGCAGCGATAGCATTCTGTTTGTTTCCAACCAGAATGGCGGTATCCCGCAAAGCTTTGAGTAGAATACCCAAAGCGCAGTTTCCGTGTCGTCTTACTACCAATTTTCTGCTTTGCTTTGGCTACCATGTTGGCAGACTCGAAAGTAAACAGAAAGATCAACTGGTAGTAATCCGTACTGAACATATTATACATTATTTTCAGTATAGTTGAGCTTATTATTGACTAGAGTCATGCTCCGCAACGCTGACGCGACTGGGCTCAGTCCTAACTTTTTGCGAAAATAAGGGTTCTCAAAAAATGGGGTTCAGCAGTCTCTCGACCGGTTTGAAGTCGGGATCCCTTCCCAACTGCCGTCGATCTCTGATTAGGCATTGATTATACCCAACTTGGGCAAGCTGCCAAGCCGGAAAAAACGCTGCCCTGCTGACGCGAGCGGCAGATAGAGACCTTATTGAGGGATCACGGCGACAGCGCTATTGCCTTGGTGTCCGGTGCATTTAGCTAGACCGCCGGGGAGCCCCGCCCTCTGTGCATCAGCGTGAGTGCGGGAGTATGTCACTGCTGCAGGGATCCTATCCAAGTTGGTATTGTGTCTTGGGTCTTTTCTTGAGTGGGGGGGAGTTGAAACTGGATGCGCGGCTGCCCTACCCCATAGGTGAGGGTGTAGCTCCACTGCAGGCAGCGCAGCCACAGGCGGGGGTAACGCGCTTCTAGCCAGGGCTGCAGGCGACGCAGCAGATTTGGAAGCCAGCCCCTGAGCAAAGCAGAGGTCAAGGCCAGGCCGGTATAGCTGAGGTAGGTGGGTAGCCACTGGGCAAAGCCTTTGGCCCCTACGGCCTCCCAGATCCACAGCAGCAGCCGTGGGTTTTGCAGGGCAGCTTTGATGGCCATGCGGTTAAAGGCCAGCCAGCCAGCCCGGTCTTTGATGAAATCGTCCACCACCTCCGGCGGCTCGGTGGCGAGAATGCCGAAAAAGCTGTTGAGAGTGGCATTGATGCGCTCGGGGGGCAGCACCTTGCCGGTGGGCACCATCATCCCCCGCGAGAAGAGCCAGGTGACGGCGGAGTTGCCCTGGTAGGCCCGGATCTGGGCTAAGTCTGCAGCCCTGAGCAGGTCGTGGCGCAGCGCCGTATCCAGCAGATCGCACAGGCGGGGGCAGTTGCGCACCAGGGATCCAAAGCCGGTAAAGCTAAGGGGCGATTGCATAGCCGCCGCATCCCCTATGAGCAGTATCCGGTCAAAGGGTTCCGAAGACTCCGCCCCGCTGCCGCGAACAGGGTGCCGGGGCTGGCCAAATCGTCCGGGGATATAGCCGAAGGTCGCTTTTTTCCACTGCAGGCGCTCCGGGTCGCAGCGGCGGTATTCCGGCAGAATGGTGAAAAAATCTTCGTACAGTTCCAGCAGGGATCCGGGGTTTTCCGGATGCACCTGGTGGTAGTGGAACAGATAAAAGGTAAGATCTTCGCCTGGGCCGGGGAACAGCTCCCAAATGAGTTGCCGACCGCGGCTGATGTCCCCGTGGCTGGCCAGAATGTCCCCAAACTGGGGATCCCATACCCCTGGCTCAAACCCCCCCGCAATGGTAGCCCCCACCGTGGGGCAGACGCTATCAAAAGCCCGATGGCGGTAAAGCTGCTGGGCAATGGGAGAGACTGTTCCCATAGCATCCACCACAAGGCGGGATCCCAGCCGAAACTCCTCGCCGGTGGGCAAATCCTTCAAAACCAGCGTGACGCCTTGTTCGCCAACATAGGCCCGCTGAAACTCGGTGCGCTCGTAGATAGCTCCCCCGCAGGAAGTGAGAATTTGGCCACAGAGCTGCAATAGCTTTTCCGCGTCAATGGCCAGATTGAGTACCGTCGGCGTGTGCAAAACGGGAGCGCGAACCGGGCTATTGCCGTCAAAAAACTTGTTGAACCCATCCGTGTATTCCCGCAGGATCAAGCTCTCCATCTGCTCGGCGCTCAAAAGGCCCAAATCCACCAGGGTTTGCAGCTCCCGCCGGGAGATGTTCCACTCGCGGTTCATGCGGCCAAAAGGGAGTCGCTCCACCAAGGCCACGCGGTAGCCCAAGCGAGCCATGGCCGCTCCATAGATGGCTCCCAGCGCTCCTCCTACGATGGCCAGATCCCACTCCACCGGGGCCGGCTCAGGGCCAGGCTGGCGAAACAAGACCGGCTGAGCAGGGCGGTGGGCTGCGTGGCAATGTTGCACTTCTTCCCGCCAGCGCTTTTCCCACCAGTACACCCGCTGCAGGTCAAATTCTCCATTGGGGATCCGCCGAAAATACTTCACCGTTTGCGGGTAGAAAGGCTCAAGCTGATCGAAGATGGATCCCCGGTTCAGGTCGATCTGGGGCAACTGCGGGTAGCGGTGGGGAAATTGGCTTTGGATGGCCTGTTCCAGCTCTCCCAGCCAGCGAGCTTGGCGGGGGAAGGGCTGTTCCGACCACTGGAACACCTTGAGATAGGTAGTGTTCAGCCCCGACCACAAGAAAAGGGCCAGCTCAGCGCCGGATCCCTGTAGGCGCAGGCCCGTGGGGGTAAGAACCTTCTGGCTGCCTTGGGGCAGGGGGATACACTCCTGTAGCCAGCGCAGCACTTGAGCACTATCGGGGCAAGGGATCTCGCGGTAGTAAAGGGAAGTAAGCACGGCGCCGAGATAAGAAACCGAGCAAATCTTTACCCATTGTGACATGAGGGGATCCCTCCCTTTGCCGATCCCAGGGATCACCCCCTACCCAGGTTTCCCCCCAGCTGCAGATCTGCAGGGGTGTTGCAATTGGTGAGCATCCTCTCAAGGGACTCCGTCCCGCTGTCGGGAACGGTCAGGGGCAGGATGGCTGTTGGCACCTGGGACAACCAGCCCTGAAAGGATCTTCCTCCTGCCTGCAAGAAACTCTCCAGAGAACCTAGCTGCGCCAGGCGATAGAAGCCACACAGGGGCTCCCAGCCCCGCTGACTTTTGGGCAGGGCGGCCACCGTCTGAGGGGGCAGGGTGGCAAGGCGCTGTCGCCAATCCCCAAGAACCTGCTCCTGCAAGCAGGGCAGATCGCAGGCCAGCAGCAGGATCCACTCCGGGGGAGCAGCCAAGGTTTGTAGCCGCCGGATCCCCTCTTGAAAGGCCAGCAGCGGGCCTCGGTGTTGCTCCGCAATGCTGTCCCGACCACGTGGGTCTTGCCCGACCAGGGGGGGAACGTTTTCCCGCCAGAGGTGCCAACCGGGATCCACCACCGGCGCATAGCGCTCCGGCCAGGGGGTGAGGATGTAAACCGCGTCGGCGCAGGCTGCTGCCACCTGAGCCACCCGTCGCAGCAGGGGGATCCCATCCCAAAGCACCAAGGCTTTGTCGGATCCCATGCGGCGGCTGTTGCCCCCGGCCAAGATCAGAGCCACGACCGCAGGCGGGGAATCTTCAGGCATTTTGGACATCCAGTTTTCCACAACGAGCAGCAGGTATTTGTGGAGGAATAGGATAGGGATCCCATCCTCTCCTCACTTTGGCCGCCATGTCTGAGCCTTCTGGTCGTCTGGTTTGGAACCACTCTACCCATATCTCAGGGTTGATCCCTGTTTTGGAACGCCTGACCCGGCAGGCCGGCATTAAAACCGTGACGCCGGGCGCTCTGTCCTGCAGCCGTGGGCGGATCCCCCAGTTGCAGTTGCGGGTTTCGGTGCCGATCCGGGGCGGGTACAAGCTGGTGGCCCGCAAGGGAAGCAGCGTGCAAGAGGTGTTTGTGGTAACGGATCTCAGCCAAACCGAGCTAGAGGCGGCTATTCTCCGCTGTTTGTAGTCAACTGTTTGTAGTCAACCGAGCCTCGTTATTGCTCCGCAACGCTGTCCCGACCCAGAATTTCGTCCTGCTGGGGCAAATGGCACATCAGTTGAGGATGAGTTAGCTATGTCTCGTGCTAGTCTCAAGCCCGCCCGTATCAGCGCTGTTTTACCCGGATCCCTGGCAGCAGAAGTGGGCATCCAACCTGGAGAGGCCCTGGTCAGCATCAACGGCGAACGCCCCCGCGATCTCATCGACTACCGCTTCCTGATCGCCGAGGAGTATGTAAGCCTGGAGATCTTGGACAGCCAAGGGATCCCGCGCACAGTTGAGCTGGAGAAGGGAATCGACGAGGATCTGGGGCTAGAGTTTGAGACAGCCCTGTTCGATGGCCTGATCCAGTGCGCCAACGCTTGCCCCTTTTGCTTCATCGACCAACAACCTCCGGAAATGCGGGCAACGCTGCACCTCAAGGACGACGACTACCGCCTCAGCTTTCTCTACGGCAGCTACCTCACCCTCACCAACTTGCCTGCTGCCGAATGGGAGCGCATCGCTCGCCTGCGCCTTTCTCCCCTCTACGTGTCAGTGCATGCTACCGACCCGGAGCTGCGCAGCCGCTTGCTCAAAAACCCGCGGGCTGGCCTGATTTTGGAGCAGTTGGCCTGGTTTCGCCAGCATCGCTTGCAACTGCACGCACAGGTGGTGGTCTGCCCAGGCTGGAACGATGGGGATCACCTCACCCGCACACTCCTCGACTTGGCCGCCTTTCGCCGGCCCGTAGACGGGATCCCCACCGTCCTCTCGGCAGCAGTGGTGCCGGTGGGGTTGACGCGCTTTCGCCCCCCTGGTGATGAGCTGGTTCCTGTCGATGCGGCCAAGGCCCGAGAAGTGATCCAGCAGGTGGAAACTTTGCAGGTCGGGTTTCGGCAAACATTGGGATCCACCTTTGCCTGGCTGGCCGATGAGTGGTATCTGCTGGCGGGGTGGGAACTGCCCCCGGCAGAGCACTATGAAGATTACCCCCAACTGGGGAATGGCGTGGGATCCCTGCGCCTATTTTTGAGCCAGTTTGAGCAGGTGAGTTTGCCTGCCGGCTTGGCCTCTCCGGTGAAGGCCCTTTGGGTGGTGGGCAATGCCGTAGAGCAAGCCTTCCAGCCTGTGGTGGAGCAGATGAACCGCATCCGCGGGCTGCAGTTGGATCTTTTGCCTATTGCCAGCCAATTTTGGGGACAAACCCTGACGGTAACCGGGCTGCTGACGGGCCAAGATGTCTTGAATGCCTTGAAATCGGTTGAAAACTTGGCGGCCTACGATGGGCTGCTGCTACCTCAGATTGCCCTTAAGGATGGGGAGCGCTTTTTGGACGATCTGACCTGGCAAGAGGTGCAGGCCCAGGTGGGGATCCCGGTGGTGCGGGTGGACGGCGGGCCGGCAGGCTTGGTGCAGGCGGTGCAACAGCTAGAACAGGGCTATGCCTACGGCACCCTGTGTTGTTCCGCAACGCTCGGGCGAAGGGAAACTGCACCGCTGACGCGACCAAGAACAGCTTTGAGCCGAGGATCCTGAGGCGATGCAGAGGTTGCGGCGAGGATTGCTTCTGCTGCTTTGGGTGGGGCTGGGGATCCTGGCCATCACGGGCTTGGCGGCTTTCTACGTAGATCTGGCCTGGTTTGCCGAGCTGAATGCCCTGCCGGTGCTGTGGACGCGGGTAATTGCCCGCTGGGGGCTGGGCCTGGGCGCTTTCCTCTTTGCCCTGGCGGTGACGGGATCCAACATCTGCTCCTGCTGGCGGGGGGCAACCTTGGCTGGGGCCTGGGCGATTGCCACAGGTTTGAGTGTTTTCTTTGCTTGGTCTCTTTCCAATCACTGGTTCACGCTGTTGCTCTGGCTGAACCAGGGGCCCGTCGGGGAGTCGGATCCCATTTTCAACCGCGATCTCGGCTTTTTTCTCTTCAGCCTGCCTTTCTGGGAGACGCTGCAGCAGTGGTGCTTCAACCTGGTGCTGCTCACCTTGATTGCCGTTGTCCTCATCTACTTGGTAGAGCTGGGGCTTTCCGAGCAACGGCTGACCTTGGCCCTCTCTCTCTATGCCCAGCGGCACTTGCTGATCCTGGGGGGATCCCTGTTTCTCATTCGGGCTTGGGGCCATTGGCTGGATCGCTACGAGCTGCTCTATTCCACCCGCGGCGTTGTGTTTGGGGCCGGTTTTGCCGATGTGCATGCAACCTTGCCGGCCACGACCTTGATGAGCGGGGTGGCAGGCCTGACGGCGGTGGGATTCTGGGCTTTGGCTCGCCAGGGGATCCGCCTCAACCTTCCTTTCCTCAAGTCCTGGTGCCCTTCCTGGGCCAGCTCTCTCCTGGCGCCGGCCATCCTCTGGGGGGCCTACCTGGGGTTTGGGCTGCTAACCACCCAACTTTATCCCCAACTGGTGCAAACTTTCTTGGTCACCCCCAACGAGCTGGAGCTGGAGCGCCCCTACATCGAGGACAACATCCGTTTTACCCGTGCTGGCTTTGGCCTGGCCGATGTCGAAGTCCAACCCTTCCCGGAAGGGGGAGCCCTCACCTGGGAGATCCTGCAGCAGAATCAATCCACCCTGAGCAACGTGCGCCTCTGGGATGCGGATCCCCTATTGGCCACCTACCGCCAACTGCAAGAAATCCGCCCCTACTACCAATTTCCCTATGTGAATGTGGATCGCTACCGCATTGGGGGAGAATTGCGCCAAGTTATGCATGCCGCCCGCGAGCTGGACTTTGCCCAGGTACCCCCCGCCGCCCAAACCTGGGTTAACCGGCGGTTTTTCTACACCCACGGCTATGGCCTCACCCTCAGCCCGGTGAATGTGGTGACCCCTGAAGGCCTGCCGGATTTTTTCCTATCGGATATCCCGCCGCGGGTTTCTCCCCGCTACCCTGAGGTGGCCTCCGTCTTGCGGGTGGAGCAGCCGGCCCTCTACTATGGCGAGCTGACCACCACCGATGTTTTCGTGGGCGCTGAGGCGCGGGAGTTGGACTACCCTGCAGCAGAGCGCTATGTGTACAGCAGCTACCGGGGCAGCGGTGGCGTGCCCATTCCCCACCTCTGGCAGCGGTTTCTCTACGCCTGGCATTTTGGCGATCTGCGCATCCTTCTCAGCCGCGAGCTATCTTCTGCCACCCGCTTTCTCTATCGCCGCCAAATCCGCGAGCGCATCCGTCGGGTGATGCCCTTTTTGCTCTACGACCGGGATCCCTACCTGGTCATTCAAGGCGGCAAGCTCTACTGGTTTTTCGATGCCTATACCACCAGCAGCCGCTACCCCTACTCGGAGCACCTGCCCGGCTTTCCCTTCAACTACATCCGCAACTCGGTCAAGGCGGTGATGGACGCCTACAACGGCAGCATCGATTGGTACATTGCCGACCCTCGGGATCCCCTCATCCAAGCCTACGCCCGCATCTACCCCACCCTCTTCAAGCCTCTGGAGGCAATGCCGGAGCCGCTGCGGCAACACATCCGCTATCCCCAAGACCTCTTCCGCCTGCAAGCGCAGCAGTTTGCCACCTACCACATGACGGATCCCCGCCTCTTCTACAACCGCGAGGATCAATGGCAGATCCCCGGCCAGTTCCGCAATCGACGGCGCATTCCCATGCAGCCGCAGTATCTCATTCTCACCTTGCCGAGGGATCCCCAAGGGGTTGCAAACCACACTCCTGAGTTCGTCCTCCTCTCCCCCTATGCCCCTGTTAACAAGCAGAACATGGTGGCTTGGATAGCGGCCCGCTGCGACGGGGAAAACTACGGCAAGCTCCTGGTGTACGAGTTTTCCAAGCAACGGCTCATCTATGGCCCGGAACAGGTGGAAGCACGGGTCAATCAGGATCCCTTAATCTCCGAGCAAATTTCCCTCTGGAACCAGCATGGGTCGCGGGTGAACCTGGGCACGCTGCTGGTCATTCCTATCGAGACTTCTTTGCTCTATGTTCAGCCCCTTTACATCGAAGCAGAACAGGGCCGCTTGCCTCAGCTCACCCGGGTGATCGCTGCCTACGAAGACCGGGTGGTGATGGAACCGACTCTCGGCCAGGCCTTAGAAGCCCTCTTTCTGCCGAGGGGCAGCCGATAGAGAAAGGGATCCCCTCCTCATTTTTGAGGCAGGTAGTTGACGAAACTTAACGGATGTTTTAAGTTTAGGTTGTCAATCTTCGCGCTTCCTTAGGGAAGTTTGTCCTCATGACTACTGTTATCCAACGTCGCTCAACCAGCAACGTGTGGGAGCAGTTCTGCGAGTGGGTCACCTCCACCGATAACCGCCTTTACATTGGCTGGTTTGGGGTGCTGATGATTCCCACCCTCCTGACTGCCACCACCTGCTTTATCATCGCCTTCATTGGGGCTCCGCCGGTGGACATTGACGGCATCCGCGAGCCCGTTTCTGGTTCCTTGCTGTACGGGAACAACATCATTTCTGGGGCTGTAGTGCCCTCTTCGGCAGCCATTGGCCTGCACTTTTACCCGATTTGGGAAGCCGCCTCACTGGACGAGTGGCTGTACAACGGCGGTCCGTACCAGCTGATTGTGCTGCACTTTTTGATTGGGGTGTTCTGCTACATGGGACGCGAATGGGAGCTGAGCTACCGTTTGGGGATGCGGCCCTGGATTGCGGTGGCTTACTCGGCGCCCGTGGCAGCGGCCACAGCAGTGTTTTTGATTTACCCGATTGGGCAGGGGTCGTTCTCGGATGGGATGCCCCTGGGGATTTCGGGGACCTTCAACTTCATGCTGGTGTTCCAGGCAGAGCACAACATCCTGATGCACCCGTTCCACCAGCTGGGCGTGGCTGGCGTGTTTGGGGGTGCGCTGTTTAGTGCCATGCACGGGTCG
>NZ_JBSSCZ010000025.1:0-57392 GCF_054060215.1 Thermostichus sp. OS-CIW-30
GTGGGCGTCGGTGTTGGCGTGGCTGTGGGTGTTGAAGTCGGGGTCGGTGTGGGCGTCGGTGTTGGCGTGGCTGTGGGTGTTGAAGTCGGGGTCGGTGCTGGCACAGGTGTAAGTATTGGCAAAGGAGTTCTTCTGGAGCCGCACCCTTGCAGAGAAACCAAAGGCACCAAACCAAAAACTAGCACCGCAGTTGATTGGGCAACACGACGCGAAGTAACCCTAGACCACATCTGCTTCACTCCTCCCGAAACTCCAAAGGATCCCGTATTTTTACCGTCTATATAGATACCATCTTCAGGAAGGAATCTGAGTAAAGGGGCAGTTAAGGTACGCTTAAGAAGACAAGAAGTTACCCCCGCCTGAGTCAAAACTCAGGGGAGAACATGGGCAGGCTTTTTCCCCTAATCCCCCAATTCGGGATCCGGTCGTACCCGCACCCCCATCTGGCGCAGCAGGCGTAAAGAGTTTTCTGGCCCATCGATCATCTGCTGCTCGTTGATCCAGTAGGTGGCAATGCCCAGGTCTTCTAGAAATCGCACATAGGGATCTGGCGGTGGCCCATCGAAAACGGCGGCCTTCTGAACGGAAAAGCCCTGCTCGATCCAAGGGCCGAGGGCAAAGCGCTCATAGTAGAGCAACTGTCCCACCACTTCCTGCAAAGCCTCTGCCGCATCCTTGTGGTGCAGGAGCTTCACTTCGGCCAAAAGCAGATGCCCGTCCGCCACGGCCAAAAAGTCAAAGGTATGCTGATCCTCCCGGACTTCCAATCCTGCCAGGCGGAACCAGCGGCGAAACTGGTGCAAGATCTCGTTGTGGCGCTCGCTGCGCTCCAACTGACGTCGACGGCGGCGTTCTGCCATCAGCGGGTCTGTCCCGGCGCTGTGAGGGATCCCACTGCTGCGGAACTGGGGCGGCTCATCGGGATCCAAAACCACCTTGCCCCCGGCAGGTTGATGCAGGAGGGGCGGCATCTGGGGCAAGAGTTCTGTGGATCCCCACTCCACCTCTGGCTGCTGAGCCCAGGTAAGCAGGTGTCGATTCAAGGGGTGCTCAGGGTGGGTGTCGAACAACAGGCGCAGTTGAGACTGGCTAAACTGAAAATCCAGACGAAATTGCTCGATGGAGAGGCTGCTCCGCCCCTTTTGCAAAGTTTCTTGGCCAAAGTAAAGCATCACCAAGAGCGGGTAAATCGGCAGCGGACGATGGGAGGGAATGAGCATCGCCCACATGTCATCCGTCCAGTGGGGGAGCAGGATCTCGGCCTGTTTGCCTTTGCCCACCACCTGCAACATTTTGGGGTGTCCCGGCTGCCAGCCACAGGGGTGATCGTCAAAGCCGCAAGTCTGTCGCCCTTGATCCACGCTCAAGGGGTAGCGCCCATCATAAAGGCGGAAAGGACAGAGATCCCGGTCTTCGGCCAAAAAGCGCTCGTCTTGCCACAGGTGGGCCGCCAAGGCATGACAGCCGATCCCTTCCTGGCTGTTGCAGGCTTTGAGCCAGCGCCGTTCCGCCAGTTTCCCGCCCACTTTGCTCGGGGCCAGGGGCCGGATCAAACCGTTTTCCCCCTGGTTGAACAGAGGCCACACCAAAGGCTCGCCGGTTTCGGGCAAGGTCGGTAAAAGAGGGTGGGTTTTGCTGTAAAACGGGTCGCAAATGCGCTGGGCCACTTGCTGCAAGGGCAGTCCGCGAGGGGATCCCACCCAAGGCAGCAGGGATCCCGATCCGGCCTGAGCGCGGTGATACTGGATGGCCAGGGCCACCTCTAGCCCTATCGGACGGAGTTCCGGCGTGAGCTGCCGGTAGCGCTGCAGCAGCCGGGAAGCCTGCACAAACAGGTCGTAGCGCCGAACGGGAACTGCGTCAGCCATAGTGTTGCAGGAAAAACTCCCCACTGCCTTGGGCAAGAGCTGGCACAGACAAGCACCATGGCCTCAAGAAATGAGACCTTGGCAACTGTCTCTGCAGACCCTGACCTTGCCGAGGATATCGGGCCGACACCCATTCCCCTTGGCGTCAGGTCAGTAGTCAGTGTAGTGGAGAAACCCAGGCGCGAGAAGATGTTGCCACCTGGCGGCAGGTTGTGGGAAAAATGCGCAGCAGGCCCTAGCGTCGCGGCCACCAAGGAAACCAAGGAAAGGGAAAGGGGCGCTCTGTCTCTGCGTCGCGGTTGTACTCCGTAGGTCGGCCTGTATCCGGCTGAATCACCAAGCTGCCCACATAGTCGGCCTCTCGGTAGACGCGGGCAATTTGATGGTGGATTTGGGCCATGTCCTCGGCGGAGACCACGCCATTGTCGGTGGCTTTGTAGAACTGGATCGTGACCCGAATGGGAAAGCGAGGATCCCGCTTGATGTCCAGGTTGTTGATCTCGGTGAAGGGGCCCTCTACCTCTCCATGTCCGATGACAGCGGCTTCTACATTGCTGAGGCCGGCCAGGTCGGCTGCGGGTCCGAAAAACTTGACAGAGATATCCTCAACTTCCCTTCGCGGCGGCTGCCGCTGCTGGAGAGCATGCCTCTAACCCCCAAAACCCTGAACTTTGCTGAATTTACTGAGCTTTAGGCGGTTTGGCAAAAGTCATTGAGAGGGATATAGTAGACCAAGTTTCCCCCTGATCCTTGAGTCCACCGCAACGGTTGCCGGGAAGTGAAGGGGGAAAGCGCTCGGGGGGTATTCCTCAGGGCTTTGCGGGATACCGCCTTCCTGTTTGGACTCCGTCCCGCTGACGCGAACAGAGATAGGCAGGATGCGATCGCTTCTTTCCTGAACCATGTTCAGGAGAGTTCAGCGTGAATGTATCAGGTACTTGGATCACCATCACCAGGTTCAGGGCTTCTTCTGCTACTTCCGCCGAATGGGGATCCTGAGGGGTTGGGTTGGCGGCTTGCTCGGCCCGAAAATCGCTGAGGCGCTGCCCGGTGAGGCTGGCCCGTTCACCGTTTTGATTGAAGAAAAGGCGCTGGCCCCAAATAGCCCCGCCCACCTTATCTACCTTATCTTCGGTGCGGTTCTCGATCACCGTAATGCTGGTGCCCTCGTGGGTGGCCAAGATTGCCAGCACGGCTGGGTTGCCGGGATGGGATTGGTAGTTGAACAGCACCGGGTTGAATTGAGCGGATCCCCCGGCAGGGATAGGCAAAAAGGCGGCCTGGGCGCTCACCAACACATGGCTATCCCGTGGAGCCAGCAGGGAGTTGCGGTTGCCGGCCCAAGAGCCGGGATCATGTAAGTAGCGGCGCAGATTCCCCAGCAGCTCTCGCAGCGACACGGGTTGCAGGGGTTTTCCTTTTTCGTTGCCCACCAGCACCTGTAGGCTATCGAGGGGCAGGTCGGCAGACAGATCGGCAAAGTTGGGGTAGCGGATCACCGGCATCAAGCTCAGCTCGTAGTGACCCGTTCTGGGGTTGAGCTGTTGTACCTGGATGGTCATGTCGCTGATGTTGGGGCCAAGGGCAGATCCCTTGTGGCGTCCGGTATCTTCCCAGGTGATGTTGACGATATCCAGCCCATACTGCTTTGCCAAGGCTCGCGCTTGCGGATCCCAGGTCATGGAGATCGTCTGGTCAATCACCTGCCTGTAGGCCAAGTACTCTGCCCACTCTGAAGGCGAGGGGGAAGAAAGGAACTGGTGGAGGGGAAAATCCGTAGGGGTTGCCTGAGAAGTAGACACCATCGGCGGAGCGGCCAGGGAAATGCCCACCCAGCTCAGTGAACTCAGCAGCCAGGGGATGGGGGCGCGCATAGCAATATTCCTGAGGATTGGAAATTGGGGGACTATACCCTGACAATAGCTCCCAAAAGGGGAGAGGACGTGGCGGTTTCGCTTTTGGCAACCCCATGCTTTTGCCGGGATCCCAGGCTGCCTGGGCTAGGATAAGAGGCTGTAGCGCTTTCGCAGATCATTCCAGATCATGGCCAATATTCGCCGGGATCCCGAGGTCAACGCTTCTGTGGCTTCTGTAACTCCAGCTTCTCCAGAGCCTCAGGTGCAGGTTCAGTCTTTGCCGCTGCATGTCATGTTCCGCCTGGGCCTGTTTCAGATGGGCTTGGGAATGATGTCGCTGCTCACTCTGGGAGTGCTGAACCGCGTCATGATCGACACGGATCTGCTGGCCATCCCGGCAACGGTGGTGGGGGGATCCCTAGCCATGCACCAGTTGGTCTCCCCGGCTCGGGTTTGGTTTGGGCAGCTCTCGGATGCCAAGCCCCTGTTTGGCCTGCATCGCACCGGCTATGTGCGTCTGGGATCGGTTCTATTTGCCGTTTGTATCTTCCTGGGGGTGCAGGTGGTGTGGGGTTTGGGGGAGAGCTTTGCGGCCACGGGTTGGTCTGGAGCCACCTATGGCTGGGTAGGCTTGGCCTGTTTGATGTTTGCCCTCTATGGTCTCTGCCTCAGCGCCTGCTCCACGCCTTTTGCGGCTTTGCTGGTGGATGTGTCAGACGAGGACAACCGCTCTAAGTTGGTGGGGATCGTCTGGTCTATGTTGATGGTGGGGATTGCCGGCGGGGCCATTGGCTCGGCAGTTCTGCTGCGGGGCTTGCAGCCAGACAACCTGCAGAGCACCGTCAACCGCCTCTTCGTCATCATTCCAGCCGTGGTGATCCTGCTGGGGGTGATCGCCACCTGGGGAGTGGAAAAGCGCTATTCCCGCTACGGATCCCGTTCCACCTTGGCCGGACGAGAAGACCAAATCACCCTGGGTACGGCCATCAAGGTGCTGACCGCCAGCCGCCAAACCCTGATCTTTTTCGGCTTCTTGGTGTTGATGACCATGGGCCTGTTTATCCAACAGCCGATCCTAGAACCCTACGGCGGCGAGGTGTTTGGCATGACGGTGGCCCAGAGCACCCAGCTCAATGCCTTTTGGAGCCTGGGTATTTTGGCAGGGATTGTGCTGACCGGATTTTTCATCGTGCCTAAGCTAGGCAAGCAGACAACGGCTCGTCTGGGCTGCCTGCTGGTGGCAATCTCTTTTGGGCTGACCATTGCCTCAGGGTTTACAGGCAATCCACGGCTGCTGCAGCTGTGTATGATCCTGTTTGGCTTGGCTTCTGGGATCACCACCAATGGCGCCATTAGCCTCATGTTGGACTTGACGGCAGCGGAGACGGCAGGCACCTTTATCGGGGCTTGGGGACTGGCCCAGGCCATGTCCCAGGCGGTTTCCACCTTGCTCGGCGGGGCTTTGCTCGATCTGGGGCGCATTCTCTTCCCCACTTCTTCAGTGCTTGCCTATGCCACCGTCTTTGGGGTGGAGGCAGCGGTGATGTTGCTGGCCGTGTATTTGCTGGGACGGGTGAGCGTGGCCGAGTTTCGCGAAAAGACCAACCGTGCGCTGACCCAGGTGTTGGCTCTGGAGCTGGAGGGCTAGCAACGCGGGGCCGACTCGTAGTGGGGGCAGCCCTGACAGGGCCCGCTGGGGTTGACGGCACAACGCAGCAAGGGCGAGTGAGCATTAAACCGACAGGAGGGATCCCCCAGGCAATTCCCTGCTTCCTGAGGTGGGGTGACCGAACGCACCAGGGCGCGGATCCCACACAGGTGGTATTTGCCTTGCCGGAGCCGGTAGGAATGACGCTTTTCCAGAACCAGGTAGTGCTGCTCTGCCAGTTGGACGTAGGTGCCCGGATGGGGACTACTCTGCCAAGGACATTCCTCCACCACCTCTCCCGAATCCGCGTCGATCCACTGAATGGGCAAGGTCGGGTTGATGGAAGACATAAGGCGCAAACGGAGCCAGTTTAGGGCAGCAGACTACAAAATGATGGACTGGGCTTGACTTGTGATTAACAAATTGTGCAACTTTTTCCGGCAACACTGAGTATGGCTGGTACAAATGTTCTCTCTTGTGTGACCTGGAGCCTGCTAATCTACAGAACTTCTACAAAGTTAAGTTAGAAAAAGCTGTACTCAGTGTAATGGATTTTCTGCGGCGGGCGTAGAACGGGATAGGTTGGGCCTGCGGCGGCGAAAAGATGGATGCTTGGACTAGCTGTTGGAATGGGCTTGGCGGGCCAGTTGGGTGAGAAAAGCCAGAGGATGACGGTTTTGGAGCTGCTGCCTAATCCGCTCTTGCAGGATTTCCTCTTGCCAGGGATCCCCAGAGGACAGCCACTCTAGGTAACTGAGCCCCGCCACCCGTGTCAGATAGGCCCCCGTCACTGCCTGCAGGGGGATCCCCATAACCATCAAGGGGCTGGCCTTGAGCAGAGAGCCCAAAGCCTGAGTGGCCAGCTCCAGCCCCCCCAGTTGCACCACCATTTGCGCCAAACTCTGGGCGATTTGCTGGGCCCGGCGTAAGGTAATGCGTCGGTCAAACACCTGGTGCAGTTCCCCAATCATGCGCGCCTGAATGGCTACTCCTGCCAGCACATCCAAAGCAGGAAGAGGGTTTGCCGCCAGGGCAGCAGCGGTGGCCCACTGCATCCGTTCCACGATCTGGCGACCCTGTTGGCGACGTTCTTCTTGGAGGGCCTGCTGGACGGCTTCGCTGAGAGTTCGGGTTTGCAACAAGGCATTGGCCAAGCGCAGGTGGGATCCCTTCTGCTGCAGCAGGTGAGCCATTTGTTGAATGAGGGCCTCTGTCTCGGGGGGCTGCGGCTCCCAAGTTTCCCACACAGAGCCATCTTCGGAGTAGTAGCGAACCTTGAGGGGCTCTGGATCAGCGGCGATGGCCACCACCTGTTCGGCAGGGATAACACCGGCGGTGCGTCGGCGCAAATGGGCCAAGATGGTCTCTACATCCTCCGGCAGCATCTGATCGGTTTTGTTGAGGGCCAGGATGGCGGATTTGCCCAGCCGGGCCAACTCCAGCATTTCGGCATACTCCGAAGCCAGCAGGTCTCCGGCCACCACCAAGATCAGCAGATCCGCCTTCTGGGCCAGGGCGCGGGCTTCCGCTTCACCTGCTCCCCCAATCGTCAGCAGCCCAGGTGTGTCGGTAAGGGAAATGGGGCCGTTCCAGCCCTCCAATTGGTAGGTGTGGATGGATCCCTGCTGGGTGGTGCCCAGGGTGGGGGCTGTTTCGCCCACTGGTCGGCCCATCAAGGCATTGATCAACGAGGTCTTGCCGGCGGAACTGGTGCCGAACACCACCAGATGCAATTCCTCCTGGTTAAGCCGCTGATTGATCTCTTGCAGCTTGGCACGCAGGGCACGGCGACTGATGTCATTCTGCAGCTTCTGGATCAGGCGATCGGCATCTTCCAGATCGGCTTGCACCTGATTCCGAGTTAACTTAACCCGCCGCAGCGGTTGTGTCCGCTGGTTTGGAGTACTTTGCCGTCGGCCAGCCTGCTGCCACCAATGGCGCGCTGCCAGACCTGCTGCTGCTGTCCCTCCCAGGATCCCGGCCACTGCCAGATCCGCCAGCGGCAACGAATGGGGGGCGATAAAGCTATAGATCCCGCTAACCCATTGCAGATATTGGCTCAGGGCCGCCAAACCCAGCCCTGCCCACAACCACACCCAAGTGGAGCGCGACAGCACCATCCCAACCCACAGCCTGCCCAAATCTTCAAATCAAGCAACCCAAAATTGCTGAGCCATCCGAGTCGCTTCTCCAGCATAGGGCTTGCTGTAGCTGAGCATACAGTTTTGTCGAGAGCTTTTTTGTCGAGAGCTTTGCTGAGAAGTAGCTGAGCAAGAGACCAGAGAAGGGAGCGGGGAGTCAAAAACACCCTCAGCTCAACCGGCCAAATGAGCCAGGGATCCCCTCTCCCAAAATCGCCGGCGGCTCCAGTGGTGCCGGCAAAAATTGGCCGCCGCGATAGTCCAATAGCTGCACCAGCAGCAAGTAGCCCACCCCCAGAGCAATGGCCAGGATCCCTGTAACGATTGCTACCCACTTAGGCCGCTCCACGCTGAATCTCCCCAATAAAGTGCTGGATCTCGATGCTTCTATGATGCCCGAAGTGGTGGCCCAATTCCTAACGCGGCGGGATCAAGACGGTGTCGATGACGTGGATGATGCCGTTGGAAGCTTGAATATCCGCGGCGATCACGTTGGCGTTGTTGATGCGAATCCGTCCGCCCTCAAGAAGCGTGACGGTGACGGGGGATCCCTGCAAAGTCGTTACCTGCTGGCCGGATCTGAGGGCACTGGAAGGAGCCAAGCCAGGAACCACGTGGTAAGTGAGAATGCGCACCAGCTCTGCCCGGTTCTCAGGTCGCAGCAAAGATTCCACCGTGCCAGGGGGCAAAGCGGCAAAAGCAGCATTGGTGGGAGCGAATACCGTGAAGGGACCTTCCCGCTGCAAAGTCCCCACCAAGCCCGCTGCCTGCAGGGCCGTCACCAAGGTACTGAAGTCGGGGTTGGCGGCGGCAACGGCGACGAGGTTGGGCAGCGGCGTAGGGCTGGGAGAGAGAGTTGGGGTAGGCGTCGGCGGGGCAATGGCCGTATCGCTGCTGGAACTGGCACAGCCTACCAAGGCTAAGCAAGCAGCCGCCGTCAGCCCAAGGGTGAGGGCTTTGTAGTTCATAACAAAAGTTAATACTCTAAAACATTTGTCATCATCTTAGGGGTAGCAGCCGCTCTCGCACGGTTAGCTGTAGAGCAGAGCAGGGATCGCCTTCGCGTAGAAGTGGCTGCGATAAAGTTCAGTATCCTGGGGGTGTGATTGCTGGAGAGGAGAAAGGCCATGAACGGGATCCCGTCGTGGTTGCGGCAACTCCGCCGCTGGCTGCCCTGGGTTGCTCTGCTTCTCATTCTGGTCTTGATCGGCTACTGGGTCGGCCCTCGGCCCAGACCCTACCCCCAAGAGCAGGAGCTGCCCACCCTTGCCCCTCTGCCGCAGCACCCCCGCATTCGGGTGGAGTTCAACCAAAGCCGGGAGAGCACCTATCGGGATCCCTACCGCCAGATCCGCCGCTACGGCTACAACCTGGAAGAGTTGATCATTTCCCAGATTCGCTCCGCTCGTCAGTCGGTGGATATTGCCGTGCAAGAGCTGAACCTACCGCTCATTGCCCAAGCCCTAGTGGAGCGACGACAGGCCGGGATCCCGGTGCGTTTTATTACTGAAAACACCTACGTGCGAGCCTGGCACCAACTCACCCCTGACCAAGTGCGGGCGCTGGACGAGCGCAGCCGTCGCAAGTTCGAGGAGTACCGCAACCTGGTGGATGTGAACCGCGATGGACGGTTTTCTCCCGAGGAGATTGCCAGCCGAGATGTGTACGCCTTGCTGGATGGGGGGCGGGTGCCCTGGCTGGATGATACCGCCGATGGTTCCAAGGGCAGTGGCCTGATGCACCACAAATTTGTGGTGATCGACGGGCAGAAAGTCTTGACCGGCTCGGCCAATTTCACCCTCTCTGATATTCACGGGGACTTTGATGCGCCTGGCAGTGTCGGCAATGCCAACCATCTGCTGCTGCTGGACAGCCCGGAGCTGGCCCGCCTCTACACCGAGGAATTCGATCTCATGTGGGGCGATGGCCCCGGTGGCTTGACCGATAGCCGCTTCGGCGTGCAGAAGCTCAAGCGTTCCCTGGAAACGGTGTACATTGACGATGCCATTGTGGGGGTTCACTTTTCTCCTGCCAGTCGCTCCCTGCCCTACGAAGCCACCTCCAACGGCATTATTGCCGCCACCCTGGCCCAAGCCCGGCAACAGGTGGATCTGGCTCTGTTCGTCTTTACGGATCCGGGCATTGCCAACCAACTCAGGCAACTGCGCCAGGAGCGCAACGTAGAGATCCGCGGGGTGTTCGACCCTGGTTTTGCCTTCCGGGACTACAGCCGCACCCTGGAGATGTGGGGGCTGTTGCTCCCCGACGAAAAGTGCCAGGTGGAGGCGGCGCGCCTGCCCTGGACGCTGCCGGCCCAGTCTGTAGGCATACCCAACCTCGCCCCCGGCGATAAGCTGCACCATAAGTTTGCCATCATCGATCCCGGCACTCCTCAGGCCACGGTGATCACCGGATCCAACAACTGGTCGGTCTCGGCCAACCACCTCAACGACGAAAACTTCCTGATCATCCGCAATGGCCGAGTGGTGGATCACTTTGTGCGGGAGTTCGACCGGCTGATGGCCGAGGCCCGTTTTGGCCCCAGCCGCCGCTTGCAACAGCAGGCAGAAGAGGCGTCCCGTCGCTGCCCCAACCCCGTCCCCGTTGCCGCTTCCTTGCCTGAACCGGAGCCGGAGCTGCTGGAAGTCGAGGTCGTTCTTCCTCCTGAGGCGGGATCCCCTTCCCCGTCGGTTGCTTTTCCGGTGGCGTCTCCTGGGGGATCCCCTCGCGTTAACCTGAATACGGCCACGGCGGCGGAGCTGGAACAGTTGCCCGGCATTGGCCCCGCCCTGGCGCAGCGCATTATCGAGGCCCGCCCCTTCTCCTCTTTGGAGGATCTGCAACGGGTCAATGGCATTGGCCCAGCCCGGATTGAGCAGCTGCGGGATCGGGTAACCTGGTAGGAGTTAGCCCCCTCTTGGTCAGGTTGAGGGCGCGGAGTGCTTTCGGAAGTTCATCCCAGAGCAGCTCCTAAAGGGCCTCTCCCCTCGAATAAACCCCAAATTAAACCCCAAATATAGTCATTTCAGTTCAAACCAGGACACTGCACCCACGCCTAAAATGTTGGTCGCATCGGCGTTGCAGAGCAATAATGCAGGGGGCCAAAAGGCTTTTCAAGGACTCCGTCCCGCTGGCGCGATCAATGGCCCAGGTGTCTCACCCTAATCTGAAACGACTATAAATCAGGGATGCATAAGTCTATTCAGAAAGCTCCAGAAACGCTCCCATGCGGCGAAACTTTTGGTAGCGCTCCTCGCGCAATTCTCGCCCGCTCAGGCTAGAAAGTTCCTTGAGATGCCTGAGAAGAGCCTCTTTGAGGGTTTGAGCAGCTTCCAAGGGCGCGCGGTGGGCGCCGCCAACCGGCTCTGGCAGGATCTCGTCGATCACCTCCAGTTGCAGCAGGTCTTGGGCGGTAATGCGCAGGGCTGCCGCCGCTTGGGGAGCCTTCTTGGCATCCTTCCAGAGAATAGCCGCGCAGCCTTCCGGCGAGATCACGGAGTAGACGGCGTGCTCGAACATCAGGATGCGGTTGCCAATGCCAATGGCCAATGCTCCTCCGGATCCCCCTTCGCCGATGACGGTGCAGATGATGGGGATCTCCAGCCGAAAGAGGGTTTGTAAGTTGGTGGCAATGGCCTCTCCTTGGCCCTCAGCTTCCGCCTTGACGCCTGGGTAAGCCCCCGGCGTGTCGATGAAGGTGAGCAGGGGCAGGCCGAAGCGGTGGGCATGTTCCATCAGCCGCAGGGCTTTGCGGTAGCCGGCGGGATTGGGCATCCCAAAGTTGCGGTGGATGTTGTCTTTGGTGTCGCGGCCCTTTTGGTGGCCGAGGATCATCACCGGCTGCTCCCCCAGCTTGGCCAACCCGCCCACAATGGCCGGATCGTCTTGGCCGTGGCGATCCCCGTGCAGCTCAAACCAGTCGTCACAGATGGTCTGTACGTAATCCAGGGTGGTGGGGCGGCGGGGGTGACGGGCCACCTGGAGCCGTTCTACCGGCGTGAGCTGGCTGAAGATCTCGCGGCGCAGCTCTTCGGCTTTGGCTTCCAATTGGCGAATCTGCTCAGAAGCATCGATGTCGTTTTCTTCTGCCAAGGCCCGAATTTCTTGAATTCGTTGCTCCAGGGCGGCAACAGGCTGCTCAAACTCCAGCAGCAGGCGGTCGGTGGACTTGGTCATGACCGGTTGGCTAAACTTCGGGGGCGTGCTGTGCCTGGCAAAGGCTGCACAGATTTGGGGATGGGACTTTGATCTTCTCACATGTAGATCCCGTAGGCTAGAGGGAGCAATCCCCCTACTGCCCAAGAGGGATCCCTTGTCTGCTTCTGTCTCTTCTCCCCCTTCACCCCTTCCCCCCTGGCTGCGCTGGGGGGTGGTGGGATCCGTCGTTTTGGCCATTGCAGGGGGCGCCTTTTGGCACTACGGGCGGCCCGAGCGGCAAATCCGGGCCCACACCCAGAGATTGCTGCGGGCGGTGGAGCAGCGCAACTGGGATCAGGTGGAGATGTTGGTATCTGAGGCCTATAGCGATGGTTGGGGCCTGAACAAGCAGCGGGCGCTGGCCTACAGCCGCGAGATCTTCGGCCAATTTTTTCGCTTGCGCCTCCAACCCCAAGCGCTGCAGGTGCAGCTCGACCTAGGGGATCCCAGTCGCCAAGGACAGGCCACTCTCTGGTTTGTTATCGAGGGATCCGGCGGCCCCTTAGCCAACCTGACGCGGGATCAGGTGAACGCCTTGGAGCAACCCTTCCGATTGAATTGGCAGCGACGGGGTGGGGATCCCTTTCGCTGGGAGCTAACCCGCGTGGAGAATCCAGAGCTGCAACTGCCCCTTCTCCCTTCTCAAGAACAGGCAGGCCAGAGATGAGGGTCGAACACCAACAGGGGGAGCTGGCCTTCGGCTGGCGGGATCCACTGCACAATACCCCGTTGGCGGGCCTGAGCTGCATAGCGGCTGGGGAGAGGCTGCAACTGGGAAGAGGGCAGACGGCGCAGGAGGGGCTGAGTGGGAATGGGCAGAGCCCCTGTTTCTGGGTTGTCGATCTGGTCGGACAATCCGTCCTCAGAACTGCCTGGCTGCAACAGAATAACCCCTTCCGGTTGAAAAGGGATCCCTCGGCCCAGCAACAAACGACCGGTATCCAAAAGCTGGGGGCCGCCCTCCTGAGCAAGCTGAAACTCTGCCCAGCTAAAAACTCGCCGCGCCCGATCAACAGGGAGGCCGAAGCAGTAGGAGCCCAGTTGGAAAGTAATCAAGGTCTGCCGGTTTCTCAGTTGTTCTTGCCGAGCCAGACGACGCAGGCGCAGAGGGGAAAGCAGGGGCATGGACTACCTCGCCATCAAAACGCCGGTGGAAGGTGCCGAAGAGGCTGGTTGCAGCAGTTGCCGCAGCTTTTGGATCAGCTCCTGTTCCTGGAAGGGCTTGGAGAGGTAGGCGCTGGCTCCCAGCCGCTGGGCCAGTTGGCGGTGTTTTTCGCCACTGCGGGAGGTGAGCATGACCACGGGAAGCTGGTCATACAGGGGGTGGGCACGAATCTGGGCCAGCAAGCCAAAGCCATCCAGCCGCGGCATTTCAATGTCGGTAATCACCGCTCGGATGGGAATTCCTCTCTGCAAGTGCTCGAGGGCCTCTTGTCCGTCGCGAGCCTGTTCAACCCGGAACCCTGCTCTTTCTAGGGTCATGGCCAAGAAGCGGCGCACGTTGACCGAATCTTCCACCACCAGCAGGGTGGGCTGGGCGGCAAACCTGGGCTGGGGAAGGGGATCCCTTGCCGACTGACAGGGCTGATCCCGCTGGGCGAGCAGCCAGCTCAAGAGGGCAGGCGGATCCACGAAAAGAGCGATTCGCCCATCGGCCAAAACCGTACAGCCGGAGAATCCCGACGGCAGAGGCAGACCTCCCTCCACCGGGCGCAGAGTTACCTCTTGCTCCCGCCAAAAGCGATCCACCAACAGGCCATAGGGCCGGTTGTCTTCTACCACCAGCAGCACCACAGGTCGGTCGAGAAGGGGGGTCTCGTCAATTTCCCGGCGAGGCTGCCAGCGCGCGAAGCGAAACCAGTGGCCCACAGGAATTAAAGGGATCTGCTCCCCTTCCCAGAGAAAGGAATCGGCAGGCAACTGCGGGGGGATAAGCAATTCTTCCACTGCGTTGGCCGGAAAAGCCAACATCAACCCCTGGCATTCTGTCAGCAGCACGCGGGTGACGCTCAAAGAAACGGGCAGAGTGAGGGTAAACAGCGTGCCCCGTCCCGGCCAAGATTCCACCTGCACCTGGCCGCCAATTCGTTGCAGGTTGGTGCGTACCACGTCTAGACCCACTCCCCGTCCAGATAGCTCGCTGACTCGCTCGGCGGTGCTGAAGCCCGGCTGGAAGATCAACTCCAGCAGCTCCTGGGAGCTGGCCTCAGCCAGGTCGGCAGCGGAAAACCCTATCTGCAAGGCGCGGGCCCGGATTTTATCCAGGCAGATCCCTGCCCCATCGTCTCGCACCGTGATCAGAGTGCGGTTGCCCCGTTGGCTGGCGGCAATTTCGATGAGGCCCTTGGCCGGCTTGCCCTGGGCCAGGCGGGTGTCTGGAGCCTCGATGCCGTGGTCAAAGGCGTTGCGCACCAAGTGCAACAAGGGATCCGCCAAGGCCTCCAAAATCGAGCGCTCGATTAGGGTGGATCCCCCCAAGACCCGCAGCTCCACGGGCTTGCCATGGGCTAAGCTCAGCTCCCGCAGCGCTCTGGGGAAGCGATCCGTCAAATCCGATAGAGGCTGCATGCGCACCTGGTCGAGACGGGTTTGCATTTGCCTGGAGAGGCGGCTGAGCTGGCGGGCGCTGCCTTCGGTCTCCTGCAGGGTGGTGTCGATATCGTGGGTTACCTCATCAATTTGCACAACGGTTTCCATCACCTCTTGGGTCAGCAGGTGCATCTCTCCATAGCGATCCATCTCCAAGAGGTCAAAGGTATCGGCCAAGGTCAGGCCGGGATCCCCTTCTTTTTTCAAGAGCACAGAAGCAGGCACGGTGGCAGCGACGCGGTCGTAGCTGCTGCGCAGGCGGCTGTTGGTTTCTTCTAGAGTGCGAACCCGCCGTTTGAACAAGCTGACCAGCTCCCGCAGCCGTTGCAGGCGACTGTTTAAGCGGTTGCGCTCCCCTATGAGCTCTCCCAACAGCTCCCCCAACTGTTCCAGAGGGCGAGCCGGCACCCGTAGCATCTCGGCAGCGCTTTTGGCCCCGGCTGGAATCGAATCCGGCAGCTCGGTGGCTCCTGCCATTGCAGGGGGAGGGGCTTCTGGCGGGGGGGAAACTGGAGGCTCTGCCGGATCCCAGGAGCTGGGGAGAAGAGCGACCTGACCGACCAGCACCAGGGCCTGCGAGCGTCGCCAAGCTTGTAAAGCCGCCTGAGCAACGGGCAACACCTGCTCCTTGGCATTTGGCGGCAGCGTCTCCAGAGCTTGGACTACTGAGCCGCACAGGGTGGCAAAGGCAGGCAGATCCAACATTTCCCCCAGCGCCCCCAGCTCTTGGGCAGCAATGAGAAACTCCTCCCGCAAACAGGGCTGCTCGGGGTGGGCCAGCACACCTTCCAACCGCTGCAGACAGGCCTCCACCTCGGTTGCAAACAGCAGCACCCGCATATCGCCCCCGGCCTCTGCTGCCAGGACTTGGACGTTGTCCTCAGGCTGCAACTCTCCCAACTGCTCTCGCAATTGATCGAAAAGAGGCTGCACCCGCTCTGCCAGCCAAGATTCGTCCAAAAGCCGCTGCTGGCGGTGCTGCTGGGCTATTTGGCGCATGCAATCCAACGCCGCCAAGAGGTTGCGCTCCACTGCGGGGTCGGCTTTTTGGGGATCCACCTGCAAGATCTTGAAACCATCTTCCAGGCGATGGGCCAAGTCGCTAAGCACCGGAAAGCCCATCATGGCCGCCCCGCCCTTGATGGAATGAGCAGCCCGCAGCAAGCGATCCAAACGGGGGCGATCCAAACTCTGGGATCCCAGGCCCAACACCCCTGCCTCCAGGGTGTCGAGGTAAGCCTGGGCTTCGTCCAAAAACTGCAGCCTAACCTGCCACTCGCGTGGGTCGAGGGAAGTGGGATTCGGCCCCATGCTAAACCGCCTCCCCCACCTTGAAGGTGGACACAGAAGTCTGCAACTGACGGGCAACCGCCACCGTAGCCTGGAGAGAGTTGGCCACCTGCTGCGAGGCTGCCGCCGTCTGGGCGGCAATGTTGGCGATTTGCTGCATCAACTGGCGCACCGTTTGAGATGCATCTGCCTGGGCATCGGTGGAGCGGGCAATGGCCTGAAAGAGCTGGTTCACCTGCCGCGAGACTTCCACAATTTGTCCCAGGCTCTGCTTGGCTGCTTCCACCAAGCGGGTTCCCTCCACCACCTGGCCGGTGCTGGTTTCCATCGCCTGTACCACCTCGCCGGTTTCCCGTTGGATCCCTTCCACAATGCGCTCGATCTCGCGGGTGGCTTCTGCCGACTGGGCCGCCAGTGCCCCGACTTCCTCGGCGACCACCGCAAAACCTCGCCCTTCTTCGCCGGCACGGGCTGCCTCGATACTGGCGTTCACCGCCAAGAGGTTGGTTTTCAGCGCAATCTGGTTGATCAAGGACACCACCTTGGAAATCTGCTGGGAAGATTCCCCCAGCCGCTTCACCTTCTTGGCCGTTTCGGCCACCGTTTCCCGCAGTTGCAGGATGGTTTGCACTGTGCGATCCATAGTCAAACTGCTGTTGATGGCCGTGGCGGCGGCAGATTCGGCAACGGTGGCGGCCTGTTGGGCTTTATCGGCTACCTCCTCGATTGAGAGCGTCATTTGCTCGACAGAGCGCAAGGTCTCTTCGATTTGGGTGGCCTGTCGGAGAGCGGCTTCGGCCAACTCGCGAATGGCTGCCTCGTCACGACCAATGGATTGGTTGACTTGACCGGCGGCCTGCTGCACTTGAATCACGATGTCGCGTAAGCTCTCGATAATGACGTTGAAAAAGTCCGCCATGATGCCAACTTGTCCGGCTGTTAGCTGCGCCCGCACCGTGAGATCCCCCCGCGAGGCTTCTGTGACCTCGCTGATAAGCTGCAGCAGCTCTCTTTGCAGCGCTTCCGACCGCTCCCGTTCCTGGGCGGCCACGGCTTTTTGCTCCAGCGCCCCCAGGTTACCCAAAGCTTGACCCAGGCGGTTGGCCAGCTCTGCCAAGGTTTTCTGTTCTTCGTCAGACCAGCTCTGGCTTTGGGCGCGGCCTATTGCCAAAAAACCGTAAAGCTCATCGCCACGCACCACCGGCGCTATCATCTCGGCTTTCAGTTGGGCTGTGGCCAGCCTCTGCAGGTAGTCGGCGCCCAGATCTGGCCTAGGCACCGGGCCAAAAGCGTAAACTTGCCCGCCGTGGAGAGCCTGCTGGATCGGAGCCGGGATCCTGCGGAGGAGGGTGCCCAAGGTGTCGGGCAGGCGGCTGTCGTGAGATTCAGCGATAACCTGCGCCTCTTCGGGAGCGGTCAAGCGATAGAAGGCCACTCGTTCGGCACCGAAGCGCTGGCGCATCTCGCCCAACAAGTCAGTTAGGGGATCGATCAGCTCTTGCTCTTGGCGAATCCGGGCAATATCGGCAAACCGCTGGGCCAGTCGGGTGTCGGAAACTTGTCGCTCGTAGGTGGCGTTGCGTTCCCGCACAAAGTTGCGCACCAGGATCAAAATGATCCCCCAGCTCAGCAGCAGAATCGGGAAGCTGATGCCGGAAAAGATCAAAGCCTGCAGCAGATCTTGCTCGTAAAGCTGGACGCTGGCCTGAATGTTGCTGCGAATGGCCTCCAGGGTTTGGTTGATCCCTTCGGCGTAGATGCGCTTTTGCTCTTCGTACTCAGGGCTGTGCAGCAAGTTGAAAGCCCGTTCCTGCTCGCCGGCCCGAATCAGATCAAAAGCCTGCACTTCCCACTCCACCAGCTTGATGTTGGCTGCTGTGGTTTTGGCTGCATAGGCTTCGTAAGAGGCGGGATCCAATTGCTGAATCTCCGCCAGCACCTCATCCAACTGAGGGACATGGATGTTGTAGCGCTCTTCCCAGGACAGATCCCCGCTGGCAGCGGCCATGCGGGCAGACATGGTCAAGACTTCATCCAAATAGATCACCTGATCGCTCAGGTTTTGCAGGGTGAACTGCCGCGAGATCGCCGGCTCGAACTCGAAATAGGTGCGGGCTACGCTGCCGGCAGAGACGGCAAACAGCAGGGAGCTGATGCCCAGAGGAAAACTGATTGCCAGGGCCAGGCGGGATCCCGCGACTTTGCGTTGGGGCCGGGAAGATGGAGCAGGCCTGAGAAAGAGGGGACGGAAGGAAACCATAGAATTTTGCCTTTAAGTGAGGGTAAGTCGGGGAAAAGGTCGCCAAGATCAAGGGTTTGCCGAGGAATCAACTGAGTTGAGCTTTTGGACAATGGCAAGAGGGTCGAGCACCCAGAGAGGCTCATCCCCTTCCAACACCAGCCCTTTGCAAGAGTCGTAGAAGTTCTCCAGTCGAAAGTTGTTTTGTGCTGCCTGGGCTTTTGTTAAGGGTTGGATCTCCTCGGCGGGCACTCGAGCTACTCCTTTCACGTGTTGGGTTGCCAGGCCCAAGCCTGTTCGCACTGGCGATGCAGAGCCCCCAAATTCTGGGCGCATCACCACCAAGTGGTGTTCGGGCTGCCCAAAGTCCAAGGGCTCTAGGCCGAGAAATTGCGGCAGATCCAGTCCCCAGAGAATGCGATTGCGATAGTTGAACAAGCCCAGCACCCATGCGGGCTGGTTGGGGAGAAGGGTAAAGTGGTGCGGGACAACAATTAGAGCTTCCTGGGCAAATGCCATGGGCAAAAGGGCCCGACAGTCTACCCCCAACTGTAGATGTAAGTACAGCTCGCCGGTACGGGTAGAAGTAGGGCTGTGTGGGGAGAAAGCTACCGCCATTGCCGTTCTCGCTCTGCCAATTCTAAGACATCTCCTAAGAACAATTCGTGATAATCACAGGGATCCTAACTGGAGGCGCAGCTCAGCAAGGACAGGAGTGGCAAAAATCATGAGCTCGGGCTGAGCACTACTGATTTCACGGCCCGCAAAATGTCTTCGCGGGTAAAAGGCTTGGTCAGATAAAGATCGATCCCTTGCTTCATGCCCCAGAGTTTGTCCAGCTCTTGATTTTTAGAAGTACAGGCCACAACGGGCAACTTTTGGGTTTCCGGGTTTTTCTTGATTTGGCGGCACAATTCCAGCCCGCTCATGCCTTCCATGACCAAGTCCGTCAGCACCACATCGGGTTTGTCGTTGCGGATCTGCTGCAATGCCTCTTGGGCGTTGGCCACCGCTACCACCTGATAGCCTTCTGAGCGGAGGTAATCGCTGATGAGCTGTCGCTCCGAGGCCACATCTTCCACCACAAGAACTTTCACCATGATCGACATCTCCTTATCTCTTTTTCGACGAACCTTTAGAGGGATCCCTAGCTGAGATAGCGAAACACCATCTGCAGCAATTCTTCCTGCCGAAAGGGCTTGGTCAGGTAATCGGTGGCACCGGCCAGGCGCGCCTTCACCCGATCGATCAGACCTTTGTGGCCTGTGACCATCACCACCGGCACATCCTTTAACACGGAGGATTTGCGGATGAGGCTGCACAATTGGTAGCCATCCACGTTGGGCATACCCACGTCCAGCAGGATCAAATCTGGCTTGAGGGTGGTCAGCTTCATCAGGGCTTTCAAAGAGTCGCTGATGGTGTGAATGACCAGGTTGTGCCCTTCCAACAACCGCTGCAACTCGCTGAGCATGGCTTCGCTGTCGTCAATACAGGCCACAATCCAGGTTTTCGAGGCTTGGGGAGATGGGCCTAGATCTGCAAGCCCGTTGGCCAGGTGAAGAGGGACGGTGGGAGTTTCTGAGGGCTGTGATTCTGTCTCAAGCTTGGCCGAGTAGGTTTTGGGCAGCCGATCAAAGGGGGGCTGGGGATCCCGCAGGACAAGGATACCGGCTTTGACCAGAGGATGTAGGCGGCGAGCGATCTGGAGGTCGTCTTGATCGAGAAGGGCGCTCAACTGGCGGAAGCTAAACCCCTTCAGTAACCGGCCTAGCCGTTCCTGTTGCTCGGCGGGAAGGCGTTCTGCCTGGGCCCGGCTGGCAAAGTAGGGCCGTTGGTAGGGGGAGGTGATCTCAGGCCCCAAAGATTGCCATGCCCGTAGCCGCTTTTGGATCAGGTCGAGCAGGGATCCCCCATCCCACTGGCCCAGGGTGGGCACGTTGTCCAGTGGGATGATCTCCTGCTGAAAGCCCCCTGGAACCAGCAACAGATTTTGCAGCACCTCCTCGCCGATCCAAGCATTCAACCTGCGCGCAGCTTCCCAAGGCAGCAGTTGCTCCGTTACCATCCAACTCAGCCCCAGAAGGTCTGCAGGTAGAGGCCCAGTCTCCTGAGCCAATAGCGCCTCCACCTGCCGATGGATGCGTAGGCAATTTTGGCGAGTCAGAGAAAAGACTTGATGGCTGAGCCGACGCAGGTGGCGATCCAAGCGCTCCAAGGGCTCCAAGCTGTGGTGAGCAAACCCCAGGCGACCTTGGTGAAACACCAATGACCAAGTGCCCAGCCCCTCCCCTTTGTCCAAGGCACTGAAATACCGAACAACTCCTGTGAAGCTGACCTCTGCGTTCAGCAGATGGGCCGAGACTTCTGTACAGACGGGGGGACGGTTCATGGGTCGAGAGGACGTGCTCGGACAATTTCCTGCGCTGAGGTTGATGACACGACTGAAGTCTTAGCTACCCCACAAGCCGGTGAAAAAATGCTTTCCAGAATACAGTTCAAGCCCAGCCCTGACCCAGACGAGATCTTTATAGATGAGCCAAGCCCAACAAGACGGCCAAGGCTGCACGAACTCAAAGGCAGTTTCAGCGTTCAATCCGTATTCAGAAAAACTCTCCTCCTGGGGAGATCGATGACTATTGCTCATCAGCCAATCTCTAAAGGTGAAGGCTAGCCCTCAGATTGTCTGCTGGCTTTCTTACTCGGGAACTTCCCACGGAAAGCCTGCAGGACAAGATAATAAAGGTAACCCCGATAAACCTCTTCCGTAAAAATACGGAACTTAGGTCTTCTCCAATTTCCAAAGCTGCTCCAGGTGGGCTTGGCAGCGGCGCAGCAGTTGCCGACTTTCTTCAAAGCTGATCTGCTCCAAGGCTTCGGGGTAGGAGCACCAGCGGTAGGCGGCCACCTCCTCTGGTTGCACCTGTAGCTCAGGGGGAGGAAATTGGGGCGGCAGCAAGGCCACGTAGTAGGTAACGGTTTTGGCCACTCGGTTCCCCTCTGGATCCGTAAAGGTGTAGGCTTCCTGCAGCGTCAAAGGGTCAGACTGGCCGGGCAGGGTCAGAAGCTGGTAGTCGGTCAAGCCGGTTTCCTCTCGCAATTCTCGCTGCGCCGCCTCCAGGTCGCTTTCGGAGCTATCCTTGTGCCCTTTTGGGAAAGCCCAATGCCCCTTCTGGTGCTGGATGAGCAGATACAAATGAGAAGAGCCCAGTCTGGGAGCTTCCTGGGCGGGTGGGTGGGGCAGGATGGGGATCACCCCATAGGCAGCATCTATCAGCATTGGGGAGCTAATCTCCAAAGAGTTTGATGGCTGGCGGCTTAGGAGCGAAGACCTCGTTGGGATCCACCTGCGGGCGCTCTACCCCCTGCAGGGGCGAGAGGGGGCGACCGGTGTCGAATTGGAAGAGATAGATGGGCAACTGGCCATTCCCCAGAGGCAAAAGAGCTAAAGTATCGATTTGGGTCAGGGCGTTGCGGCTGGTGGGTCGGGTTAGGTTGAAAGCAACGATTCGGTCTTCCAAGGAATTGTCCGGGCTGGAGCGCCGGCCCAGGCCAATGCTGAACTGCTGGTTGCCCTGCTCATCCACTCCCAAGGCCCGCACATCTCCCAACTCCGCTTGAGGAGCGCTCCCCGGCAGGCCGGCTACCACCGGCGGCGCATCCACCGGCGGCTGCGAAGGCAAAAAGCGCAACTGCGTCCCTTCTGGCAAAATGCGGTAGTCCTGGTAGTCATGCTGGATGGACAGGGATCCCCTGAACACGCGGCGGTTCAGGCCCTCCAGGGTCCAAAAGCCATAGCCCAAATTGATGCGGGTGCTCTCCGGCAGCCAGTAGCGCTCCCCTCCCTCGGGAGCTGGCACCGCCGTAAACCCCATCAGGACATAGGCCTGCCCCCACACCCCCGACAAAAACAGCAACACCTGCCGCGGCAGCCCCGACTGCGGATCCAGCCACAGCTCCCGCAACTGGCCTTCCTGAATGGGCTCTAGGCGCAAGTGCTGGACAGGGGATCCAGCCAAATCCACCCGTTCTGAGGAGAGGACGCGGTAGCGGCTGGGATCCGCCTTCAAGTAAAAGCTCACCGAGGGCAAGAGGGCTTCCGGTCGGCTCACATACACCGAGTACAGCTGCAGCAGATCCGACTGGTTCACCACTTCCAATTGGCGCGAATCCAAGAGGCGGATGCGATCCCCTTCGGCTACCCAAGCCTGCCAACTGCCGTCGCGGCGGTAGAGCACATCCAACGTGGCTGTGAAGGTTTGGGATCCCTCCACCCGCACCTGCTGGCGATATTGCAAGTTGGGCAAAGGGGGCAATTGCTCTAGAGCGGCGTTGTAGCGCTCCAGCCAAGCTTGGGGATCCTGCTTAGGGCTGGCAAGAGAAGAGGGAGCCGATTGGGCCACGGCTGGATCCCCTGACGGCAGACCGACCAGTCCCGTTGCCAGGAACACCACCCCGCCGAGATAGCCCCAGCCTCGAAGGGATCCCTGCCGCTTCCTAAATTGGGAGGGCTCAGGGAACATCAGCTCACCTCGCAACACCGCTCTTGCTGCCCTTCTTGTCGCTGCTTGTGCCCGGATCAGAGCGCTTCCCACACCTGAGAGAAAGCGTTCGGAAGGGATCCCTACTCTCTGCCCGCCGATTGAGTACGCCTATTCAATGGAAATGGATTGGGGGCCGTCGGAGCGACCGGAAGGCGGGGGCTCCTCCACCCTCAGCCCCTGGGACTCCAGCCAACTGCGCAGCGGATCTTGCTTCACATCCAAACGCAGCAGGCCGCTGAGAAAACCGCCACAGAACGGAACAGGATTGCTCAGAAAGGTCTTCCAGACCTCATTCATCTCCATAGCCGCAACACCAACCACCCCCCCAATCCTAGCAAGGCCGGCAGGTGGGGATCCCCTCCCTTGGCTAGACGGCAATCAACTTCTCTCGGTTTATGTTCTGCAGCACACTAAAAATGCTGTTGCCAATGCGCTGGAACTCTTTACTGCTTTTGTCGGCAAAGTGCAATACCCAAGGAAGCCTACAGGCTTGAAAACCACTGGCGGGATGAAGCTGGGAGAGATGGTAAGTTTGTATAGCCAGAACTTCCAAAGGAGTGTTGCCGTGTTCATGGACAACTCGCAGCGGTCTTGCGCTGCCAATTGGCACCGAGGACTTCTTAATGGGCTGGCTTGTTACGAGCATAAATGACCTTCGTTCATGGTCAAAAATGACAGTGCCCATTGCAGCGTCTCTATAGCTTCCTTTTTCCTCTCTTCCCATTCTGACTGTGCCACTTTTGCGCACTCCAACAATATCCACAGCAATCTTTTCTTTTCTTAGTTCCTCAATTGTTTTATCAAATTCGCCTCTTTGAACTAAGCCATCCCTCATCAAAAGAACCTTTCTAGGGTATCGATGAAATTTGTTGTAGAATCTATTGACGAGCTTGGACACGGTTTGATAAATTGCCTCGCCGGAAAAAGTTTCTCCTCTTTGTATATCGGGCAACTCCCAGCCTAAGCTTTGACCATTGGCCAGTACCGCGAAGGCAGAGGTTCCGTAGTAAAGCTCTCGATTCGTCCCCACATCAAAACCAATGGTAAGCTCGGAGCACTCAGGATGATCGAGGGGTTCAAGCAACACGGGTTGCCACGCAGCTTTACACAGAAGTCCTAGTACGACATTTAGAGCTTTGTAGGGGTCAGCTCCAGGAATCATAAACTGAGTTGCTATTCCTGCTCGAAGTGCTTGCAAGCGGATCTTTTGCTTGTGCTCATTAGGCGACAAGGGCATGACAACCAGAACGGTTTTGATCCCTTTGTCGGCCCAGCTTTGCCAAAACCTCTGTTGAGCAAGGTCGCCTTCAGGCAAATCTTGACGGGTTGCGTAAAAGTCTATTTCAACTCTTGCTCCGCTCTTTTTAGCTACTTCAAGTAGGCACTTGCGAACCTCAGTAGGATACTCACGTTTATTATCGTCAAGATTTAGAAGTCCAAACTTTGTCTCGCCAACTCTTGCACATCCTTGGTACCTAACTCTCGCGGGGTTTTGGACTTGTCTATGACCAAACCCCAATAGCCTTGGACTTGGCATAATGTATCCTTCTGCTTTTAGGGGATCAGCCTGAAAGTCAGAAATATTGTAGACATTTTCTATAATAGTTTTTGCGGTCTCTTTAGACTCTTTCAATCTCTCTTCTAAACTTTTTCTGATGTGCTCGCTAACCAAGGAGCTAACTTTTTTGCCAGTCCATCTTTGATCTTCTATACTTGCTAGCATCTCCAAAGTTAAAACAGGCGACAGTCTCCGCGATAGATGAAGGATAGGCTCTGCCTTTTGTCTGAAATTGCGTTCTCTCGAGACCACTTGAACCACCAGAGAGCCATCAACTTCTTCTGGAGTTGCTCCGTACTTCTGTACATGATAATCCGCTAAGCTAGTGTTTAGCTCCGCTAACCATACTTCCCTTGGCGACTGATTGGAAATAATGCCTCGATACTCCCAAGTTGGGTATTTATTATTTTTTGTCCTGTATGTGTTTCGTACAATTTCAATTGAGACATCTGGGTAATTTTCCAGCCACTCATGCAGCGTCCATGGGCTGTAGAAATGGTATCGGATGTCGATCTCTAGATAGAGCTTCTTATCTTGTCTAATAACAACGTCTAGCTCTCTTCCTCTGTGAACCTCCCACCCATCTCCGCAAAGTGGTTTTACTCCTTCCGAGTCCTCAATCCGTTCTACTCCTTCCAGACCCGTAACCCACCAGATCAATCCTCCTCCTGTTGATCGCTCAATCTCTGTTCTTTTGTACTTAGATCTTAGACTCCAATCTAGTTTCTTGCGCTCGAAAGTTTCTAGAGCCTGTCTCTCTGTAGGGTCTGTACAATCTAGAGCCTTAGAACCAAGCTCTTCCAACTCCCATTCCTCTGTTTTGAGTTTACTGGCCGGAACTTTTTCTCGGGTTATGATGCGATTTCCCAGACGAACAGCCATTACACCTAGCTGATTACAAATCTTGGAGAGAGCCCTCTGCTCCTCTCCTAGATCTGGAAGAGGGTTTGGCCTGCAACTATACTCATAGAAGGTGAGCTCTTCTTGAGTTAGCTCCTTGACGAAGAAGCGATTAAGAGTAACCTCAACTTTCTTCTGGAGTAAATTCATTGGCAGACTCTAGTTTCAAGTTTCTCTCTAGGATCTCTAGGATAAGCTCTAATTCTCCTGCTCTTCACGAGGGATCTCCAAACAACCCTGGCGGAGCCAAATCTCTGCTGATCGCCTCCGCCTGAAACCGACCGCTCATGCCCACCACCTGCCACTCAGCACTGCGATCCCCCTGGCGGAAGCGCAGCCGTCGGGCTCGCAAGGGCACCACTTCTACGACTTCTACCGGAAAGTGTTGGTATTCGCCCAAGTACTCCCGGTAATCCGGGGGTAAGTTTGAATGACTGTGGATTTGAATCCAAAACACCCGTCCCGCTTCGTTGCCATAGGCGCGGATCTGCTCTTGACCTCGGTATTGCTCCACCCCCCGCAAGCGCTGTCGCCCCACCGGCATGGGCTGTGCCCATTCGGGCAAGGGATCCCCTAAGCTCACGGCCCACCCTGGCCCACCTAGCCCCAACCAACACAACAACAGCAGTCCCCAAACCCAAGGCCATCTGTGCAGCGTGCTGTTCCCGGTTTTCAAGGCTCGGCCGAACATGGCAAGTTCTTCTCCGCAAGTGATCCCAATGCTTTTGGATGTTGAAAACAACTTCGTCTCAACGTAGGCGAAAGCCGATCCGACCGCCTTCAATATCAAAGGCAACGTCGATATTGAAAAACAGCGGCATGCCCAACAGTTGCACCCCCTGGTTGCCGTTGACGAAAATCCGATCCCGGCTGGGCGTAATGGGAAAGCCAACCCGAATGCGGTAGTCAAAAGCCCCCTCCAGCACAGCTCGCCACTCTGCCCCAGGGGGTAAGGTCGAGGTGGAGAAGGGAGCTGCCCCCAACAGCCTGACATTGAGAAAAATGTCGGAAGAACCACTGTCAAAAACGGTGGGGCTGAGAGCATTTTGAATAGAAGTGTTGCTGATGCTGTAGGCCACTTGCAAAGCCTCATCCCGCCAGATGGGTGTGCCGTCGGGAAAGCTTCCCACCTGGGGAAACTGCCGGAAATTGAAGCCGACGGTGTTGGCAGCCGTTAGGCCAACCGTGAACAGGCCCTGGGTGGAGTTGAAGCCCCCCGTTTGAATAATGTACCCAGAGCGGAAATTGCCCGGAAGGCGGGTGAGCGGACTAAACAGCTCGCGGTCGGGGCTGCGCTCATCCAAGGACGTGCCTAGGATCCCGGCGAAGGGCCGCCCTTCTCCAAACAAGTTCTCTGAACAACTGGCCACCAGGGCGTCCACACAGGTGATCCGGTCGATCAACTGAATCGTTACCGGCTCCCGACTGGGGATCCCTCCTATGCTGAAGGGGGCGCGGGCCAACACCCCGATAAATTGCGTGCCATCTCCGAACGTCACAGTGGAAGGGATCCCCGTCCGTTCCAGGCCAAAGCGACCTGCCGCCGTCGCTACAATGCGCAAACCTGCCGAGCCCGTATCCAGGAGCAACTCTGCACCGGCTCCGGCCACCCCCACGTTCAAGCCCAGCAGTTTAAAGCGGCTGTTGCCCAGCGTGCGCACCGGCATGGGAATCGACTCGGTTCCCGGCTGAGGCGGGAGAGGGATCAACGCAGGGGGGGAAGCCACAGATTCCCCCTGGCCAGAACAGCCGGCACCGAGCAGCAGCAAGGTCAAGATCCCAACCAGGGCGATCACCATTCCCCAAGGGCTGTGCCAAGCCCACCCAGACCGTGGCTCATCCTTTGGGCCCGACCTCGCCTGCATTGAACACCCACACTAAGCCGATAAGGAGCGTATCCTGTCTGCAAGCGGCAAAGAACATTCCCATTGCCAGCATGCTCGAACCCGGAAGCATCGCGCGGCAATATTGGATCCCGGCCAAAGACAGTGTACACAAGGCCGACTGAGGGAGAGTGCGCAATACCGTCGTCAACTGTGGGGTTGCAGGGCTGGCTGGGCCGAAGCCTACAGCAGCAGCTCTGCCTGCCAATCGACTACCTTTTGGAAGCGAAAAGCGCCCGCCAGGGCTCCCCAAACCTGCTGGTGGGTGATGGGATCCATCCCTCGGTCATGGCTGCAAAACTCGCTCTCGCTCAGGTGCAAGGTGGTCTGCAAATAGGTGGCTTGGCCGTTGCGCACCACGCAACACCGGCACCCCGGCTCCGTCACGCCGACAAAGAGGGATCCCTGCCTCTTCACCTGCACATCACACCCCTCTAGATAGGCCAGATCGGCAGCCCTCAGTTGACTCAGTTGGTCTGCCCTCTCCCGAGCACAGCCCCGCCACCGCTGCGGCTCCAAAGGGCGATAGTTGCGAATCAGGATCCCATCGCCCGCCTGAGTCAACTCCACCACCGCCTGCCGATAGGGATCCTCCAAATGGCCGCTGTAGGCTTGCTCCACATAAAAGCCGATCCCGCCCAAAACGTGGGCCGGCAAGGGGCGATAGGCCACCCGGATCTGGGCGAAAAACGGTGGATTTTCCCAGGCTTGCTCTTGGTTGCTGAAGTCTCCTGCCAGCCAACGCGCCATCTGCAGCAGCTCTGGGGAAGGAGTGCGATCCAACCCAATAGGCATAAGCGGGCATCCAGAACTTCTGTAAAAGGTGTGTACCGAAAATCTTAGGGAATCAAGTGTTAAATTATGTATCCTTTATGAGAATGTTCGCTCCGATACTGAAAATGGATCCCTTGCAAGCTGCAAAGCCGCGATCGGGGCTGACATCTTTGTTCATGTTGTAAAGCTAGGCAAAGAAACATTCTCTTTTGTAAAAAACTACTCCCGCGAAGGACAGGGAGAACAGCCTGGGATCCGAGATGGGAAGCAGGTTGGAAACCGATCTAAGACCTTTTGCGCGAGGTAAAGCCGATTTACATTTTTTGATTTCATCGCTTCTTGCCTTCGCGGTAGAAAAAGACTGGAAACAAGGCGAGCCAGCTTCTCCTCGTCTGCCAGTTGAGGTTGCCAGCAGCGGCTGAGGCTTCTTGTCCAAGTCCGATCCTGTAGATGGTGGCCTGGCTCTGGGGGCGAGCTTCGCTTGCTCATCTTGGTTCTATCGGCTTTGATCCCGTCGGCGGTTCTGTGAGTTAAACAGCACCTCTCGGCACTGGGGATCCAAGCGGTGTTGCATTCCTGGCCGGCAGGTGCTCTCTTGTCCGCTGCAGGGAATGTGGATTCATAACCTCTTTTACTTTCGCTAGGGAGATTCAAAACCATGAACGATGTATTTGGCAAAGTGGTTGCCCAAGCTGACTCCAAAGGCGCTTTTTTGGGGGAGAACGAGTTTGCCGCTCTCCAGCAGGTAATTGCTGAGGGGAACAAGCGTTTGGATGCTGTGAACCGCCTCACCAGCAATGCCTCCAAGATCGTGACCGATGCCATCCGTCAGTTGTTCGCCGAGGAGCCCAATTTGAACGCTCCCGGTGGCCCTGCCTACCCCAGTCGTAACGTAGCCGCCTGTATGCGGGACATGGACATTATTCTCCGCTACATCACCTACGCAGTGGCAGCCGGAGATGCCAGTGTGCTGAACGAGCGCTGCTTGAACGGCCTGCGGGAAACCTATCAAGCCTTGGGCACCCCCGGCAGCTCAGTGGCCAACGGCATCCAAAAGATGAAAAAGGCTGCGGTGGCGGTGGTAAACGACCCCAACGGCATCACCCGGGGTGACTGCAGCGCTCTGATTGCCGAAATCGAATCCTACTTCGATCGCGCTGCCGCTGCTGTGGTTTGATCCCTTGTGGACTGAAGTTTCTGTTGTGTCCGGATCCAGTTATGAAGACCTCTCTGGGATCTAAGACAACTCGGGTTGGCAGGGGATCCCTGGAAAAGTAACCTGTTTTGCAGCGATTTTGCAGTTGAGACTTTGAATCTTTTGCTTTGTTTTTTGCATTGAGCTTGAGTTAAGTAAAGGAGCGTTTTGAATCATGCAAACCCCAATTGTTGACGCCATCGCCACTGCCGACAGCCAAGGGCGCTACCTGAGCAACAGCGAATTGCAGGCCATCAATGGCCGTTTTCAGCGGGCTGCCGCCAGCATGGAAGCCGCCCGAGTTCTGAGCAGCCGTGCCGACGAGCTGGTGCGCGGTGCCACCGAAGCCGTTTACGCCAAGTTCCCCTACACCACCCAACCCGGTGGGCAGTGCCACACCCAAGCTGGCAAGGACAAGTGCGCCCGTGACGTGCGCCACTACCTGCGCTACATCACCTACTGCTTGGTAGCCGGTGGCACCGGTCCTCTGGACGAGTATCAGTTGGCCGGGATCCGCGAAATCAACGCCGCTTTTGAGCTCTCCCCCAGTTGGTTCATCGAAGCCCTGCGCTACATCAAAGCCAACCACGGCCTGACCGGGCAAGCGGCCACCGAGGCCAACACCTACATCGACTACGCCATCAACGCGCTCAGCTAAACCCTTGGCTTGGGATCCCTCTAAAAGGGCGACGCCGGCTAGCCAGTTGGCTCATCCCATAAACCAGGGGGGATGGCGAGGGAAGGTTGTTGAGGGCAACGGTGGTGAGCCTGCTACGTTGCGGAGAGATACGTTTGACCACGTGGGTTTGCGGATCAGTCTCCCCAATAGGAAGGCGCCACTGTTGCTCTTCTGCAGCTTGGGGCTGCCGATTTTTGATTTCTAATTTTAGTTTTCGATTTCTACAGTCGTTTCAGGCTAGGGTGAGACGCCTGGGCTATTGATCGCGCCAGCGGGACGGAGTCCTTGAAAAGCCTTTTGGCCCCCTGCATTATTGCTCCGCAACGCCGACGCGACGACGCAACCAACACTTTAGGTGTGGGTGCAATGTCCTAGCTTGAATCGAAATGACCCTAAACGCAAGCTTGTTCTCAATCTGTGTCCATTCAGTTCAATCGGGGGAATTAGCATGAGTGCAATTACAGCGGCAAGCCGGATGGGGATCCGGGGCATTACGGAGACCACCCCACTGGAGTTGCGCCCCAACGCCAGCCAGGATCAGCTCAATGCGGTGCTGCGGGCCATCTACCGTCAGGTGCTGGGCAACGACCATTTGTTTGGGGCCGATAGGAAGGAGCTAGCCAGTGCGGAATCGCTGCTGCGCCAGGGCAGCCTGACGGTGCGGGAGTTTGTGCGATTGATCGCCAAGTCCGAAGCCTACAAAAAGCGGTTTTTCTACCCCAACTCGCAAACCCGGGCCATCGAGCTCAATTTCAAGCATCTGCTGGGACGCGCTCCCACCAGCCCCAAAGACATCGCCCGCCATTTGGACATCTACCAATCTGGCGGCCACAGCGCGGAGATCGATTCCTACATCGACAGCCCAGAATACCTAGAAGCTTTTGGAGACAACATCGTCCCCTACCCGCGTGGGTTTGAATACCGCAAGGCTCATTCCACCCGCGACTTTACCAATCTCTTCGCTCTCTACGGGGGCTACGCCAACAACGATCGCTCCCAAGGGCCCAGACCCCGTTTGATGATGCCTTTGGCCACCGGGTTTACCCCGGCCATTCGCCGCATTGGGGTGCGGGGCCTGCTGCCGCCCAGCCCCATTTCCAAACACCTGGGGCCGCCAACGGGCCAGTCGGATCGCATGTTCTGTGTGGAAGTGACCCGACTGCTGAATCCGCCTTCGGCGCTGGCCACTTCCAGCCGAGTGCGCAAATCCAACCAGCAGATTTTCGTCTCTGCCGATCAACTGTCGGCAACAATGCAGCGGTTGCTCAAATCGGGCGCCAAGATCGTCAGTGTCCGCAGCGCTTAATCCCTTCTCGGTGTCCTCTCCGTTGTTGATTCCATGACCACTGCTGTTCCTCTGGATCCCAATCCGTCGGTGGATCTCACCCCGGCTGGACAAATCGCCAAGCTGCGCCACGGGGATCCGGGGGAACGCTACTATGCCGCTTGGTGGCTGGGACGCATGCGCATTGCCGAAGGGATCCCGGCCCTGATCGAGGCCCTGGCCGATGAAACGGATCGCACCGCTCAAGGGGGATATCCGCTGCGGCGCAACGCTGCTCGTGCTTTGGGTAAACTGGGATCCCTCGCCGGGATCCCTCCCCTGAAGGCGGCTTTGTCTTGCTCTGATGGCCAAGTGGTGGCAGCGGCTGCCCAGGCGCTGGTTGAGATTGCCCTTGCCAACAACCTCAATAGGGATCCCGACGAAGTGGAAAAGCTGGGATCCGCTTTGCTAGAAGGGCTGCGCTTTGTGGAGCGAGGACTGCAGACGGAAGCCCAGGCCGCCCTAGAGGCCATTATCGAGGCTCTTGGACAACTGCAGGTGACCGCTGCTCTGGAGCCAATCTGTCCCTACCTAGAGCACACTTCCATTCGCTTGCAATGTGCGGCGGCGCGGGCCTGCTATCGTCTCACCGGGGATCCGGCCTTTGCCCAGCGCCTGCTGTCGGTGTTGGATCACGACAACATCCATCTGCGGCGGGCTGCCCTTTTGGATTTGGGGGCCAGTGGCTATTTGCCGGCAGCACAAGCCATTGCGGTGGCGGCGGTGGAGGTCAACCTGAAGCTCCTCGCCCTCAAACAGTTGGTGGAGATCAACCTGGAACAACATCAAAGGATCCCCGGTGCTGAGCTGCACCAGGTGCTCCGGCTGATCGACGAGCTGCTGTGAGCGGTGGTGCTTCTGGGCCCTTGCTGTTCACATTAGCGGGACGGAGTCCTTTGCAACTGACCTATCAAGGCATTGCCCATGAGTTTGTGCATCCCTCTGCAGCGATTCAAAGCCGTCAGAATCTGTCCGCTCGGCACCACGGTTGGGCTCCGTGGCTGTAGCACTGCCTCAGCTAGAAATCGCAGGAGCCCCGCACTGTACCCGTAGGGTCAGTGCCGGGAGGAATGCGCTTTGATGAAGTACAATGAACTTATGAGCCAAGTCCTGACCATATCCTGCAAGCTCAAGGTGTCCCCGTCGCAAGCCGCCAAATTGGACGCGACTTTGGAGGCTTTTGGCCAAGCCTTGAATTGGGTCAACCAGAACACGCCGGAGAAGATCGTCAACGCGGTCAAGCTGCAATCCCTTTGCTACTACGAGATTCGAGCCCGGTTTGGCTTGTCCAGTAACTTGGCAAGGACTACGTCCCGCTTACGCGACCAACAGGTGTGCAGACGGGTAGCGGGTTCCCGCAAAGTGGCTAAGCAGAAAAAGCGTCCCGTCAAGGAGTTTAAGAGCGGCTTTGTTACCTACGACGCTCGCATCTTTTCGTTCCGTCAAAAAGACTGGACGGTGTCGCTGACCACGGTTGAAGGGAGAGAACGCTTTGAGCTAGCCATTGGTAACTACCAGAGGGGAATGCTGGCTGGCTCTAACCCCAAATCGGCCACCCTAGTCCAGCGGAAGGATGGCTCCTACTACATCCAGATTTGCGTAGAGAAAAAGCCACCCAAGCAACAAGATACCGACAAGGTGATCGGGGTGGACTTTGGAAGGACAGATATTGCCCATACGTCAGACGGGGACAACTGGAATGGACAGCAGTTGAACAGAGTCCGAGACCACTACTCCCGACTGAGGGCGGTACTCCAACGCAAAGCCAGTAAGGGCACCCGCAGTTCGCGGCGCAGATGCAGAGAACTGTTGCAACGGCTGTCTGGCAAGGAGAGACGCTTTCAGTCGCGTCAGCGTTGCGTAGCAAAAACGTGGGTCAATCATCGCATCTCCAAAGCTATTGTCTCTAGGGCAAAAGCTACCAACAGCGCTATTGCTCTGGAAGACCTGACAGGGATCCGGGAAAGGGTCAATCAACAGCCACGCAGCAAAGCCGAGCGGCGTAGGACCAACAGTTGGGCGTTCTACCAACTACGTCAGTTTCTGGAGTACAAGGCGAGGGTTGCAGGGGTTTCTCTGATTCTTGTTCCGCCCGCCTACACGTCGCAGACCTGTCACAAGTGTTTACACATCCATCCCGATCCTGCGCAATCCTACCGCAGTGGCAAGTCGTTCAAGTGTGGGCACTGTGGATGGGAAGGGGATGCGGATTTGAATGGTGCGAATGTGATTGCGCTCTTGGGGGCTGTCGTAAACCAGCCTAGAGGTTCGTGGTTGGCTTGCCAACTGCAGGGCTACCGAAAGCCCGCTCCGTACCGCTTTAGCGGTCGGAGTCGGGTAGTTTACTTTGTTGTTGAGGCAGTGGTTGGGGTGCAGGACACAAGGTAATGGAGGAGTCTGCCACTCAGGAAGAGATCCCTGGGGGATCTCCTTCAGCAGGGCCATCCCGTTCGTTGATGTCGGTGGCGGGCTTGGTGGCCGGGGCGACCTTGCTCAGCAAGGGCGTAGGCTTCGTTCGCCAAGCTTTGATTGCAGCAGTGTATGGCTCGGGGCCGGAGTACAGCGCCTTCGGGGTAGCCTACATCCTGCCCGGTTTTCTGTTGATTCTGCTGGGAGGGATCAACGGCCCTTTTCACAGCGCCATCGTCAGTGTCCTCAAAAAGCAGCGGGATCGGGACAGGGAGGATGCGGCTGCCTGGCTGGAATCCATTTCCACCTTGGTAGGCTGCCTGCTCCTGCTGGTCAGCTTGGGCCTTTGGTGGGGAGCGGACTGGGTGGTGCGCCTGAATGCGCCGGGAGCCAGCCCCGAAGTCCATGCTCTGGCCGCTGCGCAACTGCGGATCATGGCCCCTTTGGCCTTGCTCTCGGGGTGGATTGGCATCGGCTTTGGAGCGCTGAATGCTGCCGAACACTACGCCTTGCCTGCCCTTAGCCCGCTGATCTCCAGCTTGGCGGTGATCGGGATCCTGGTCACGCTGGGATGGACGGGGATCCCAACTTTGCTGGCCTGGGGCGTGCTCATCGGGGCCATTGCCCAATGGTTGGCCCAAATTCCGCTCCAGATGCGGTTAGGGCTGGGGCGACCGCGCCTGCGCTTTGAGTGGGGATCCCCGCAGGTACGGGCGGTGGGCTTGCTGATGTTGCCGGCGGTGATCTCCTCCGGGATGATCCACATCAATGTTTATGTGGATCTGTTTTTTGCCTCTTTCGTACCTGGGGATCGCACCATCGGCAACTTGGGATATGCCCAGCTTCTGGTACAAACGCCGCTGGGGATCCTCTCCAACATGGTGCTGGTGCCCTTGATGCCTCTCTATGCCCAGTTGGCAGGGGATGGATCCCGTTGGCCGGAGCTGCGCCAGCGTATCCGCCAAGGGCTGATGCTTACGGCAATTGTGACCCTGCCCCTGTCGATGCTGTTGGTGGCTTTGGCCGAGCCCATTGTCCAAGTGGCCTACCAGCGGGGGCGCTTTACGCCGGAGGTGACACAAGAGGTGGCAGCCCTACTCATGGCCTATGGTCTGGGGATGACCGGTTACCTGCTGCGGGATGTGCTGGTGCGGATCTTCTATGCCCTGGAGGATGGGGCTACGCCTCTGCGCATTAGCAGCATGGCCATTGGCCTGAATGCCCTACTGGACTTTCTATTTTTGCAGGCTTTTGGAGCGCCGGGCATTGCCCTGGCCACCGCCGGCGTCAACCTGATAGCCGTGATCGGACTGGGGATCCGCCTCCACCAGCGCCTGCCAGGGATCCCTTGGCGGGAGATGGGACAAGCCCTACTGCCATTGCTGGGGAGCACCGTCCTGGCCGGGGGACTGAGCCATTGGCTGTGGACCCAACTGCGCTCCTACGAGATTGTGGGGTCTCCCCTGCTCACCGCCATCATTTGGGCCGGGCTGGCCGCGGGTTTAGGTCTAAGCTTGTTCGCCGCCGGAGCTCTCTACCTGCGGATCCCAGAAGTAGAGTGGGCAGCAGCCCGACTGCGGAAACGGGTAGGACGCTGGGGGAGCCAGTGGGCAAGCCGGAACTAGCTGATGGCTTCCAGGTAATCCCGCACCCGGTTGCGTCGCTTCGGCTGACGCAGCTTCTGCAGGGCTTTGGCCTCAATTTGCCGCACCCGCTCTCGCGACAGATCCAAGGCGCGACCGATTTCCGCCAGCGAATAGGTGCGCCCATCCCCCAAGCCGAAACGCATGCGGATCACATCCCGCTCGCGGCTGGTGAGATCCGAGAGCAACTGCTGTAGATCGCGATGCAGGGCTTCCCGCATCATGGTCTCTTCTGGAGAAATGTCGTCAGTTTCCAGCAAATCCCCCAGTTCGGTGTCCTTGTCTTTGCCCACCTTGGTTTCCAGAGAAACCGAGCGGGGCACCCGTACCAACAGCTCGCGTACTTGAGGCGGCGTCATCTCCAGCTCGGAGGCGATGTCTTCGATGGTGGGAGTACGGCCCTTTTCCTGGGAGAGCTTGCGCTGCGCTTTTTTGATCTTGTTCAGCTTCTCGGTGATGTGAACGGGCAGGCGGATGGTGCGGCTTTGGGTGGCAATGGCGCGGGTAATGCCCTGCCGGATCCACCAGTAGGCGTAGGTGCTGAAGCGGTATCCCTTTTTCGGGTCAAACTTTTCCACCGCTCGCTCCAGGCCCAGCGTACCCTCTTGGATCAGATCCAACAGCTCCAAGCCGCGGTTTTGGTATTTTTTCGCCACCGACACCACCAGGCGCAGGTTGGCCTTGATCATGTGCTCTTTGGCACGCTTGCCAATTCGCTGAATCTGCTGCAGCTTTTCAGGGGTCAGTTGCGCCCACTCGGGGTACTGGTTAGCCTTGGCCACCCATTCCGCAAGAGTGGGATCCCGTCCCAACTCTTTCTGCAGGCGCAGGCGCAAATCCAAGAGCTTCATGTAGTCTTGGACTTTTTGGGCCAGGGCCACCTCTTCATCGCGCCCCAAAAGAGGAACACGACCAATCTCCTGTAAATAGAGGCGCACCAGATCAGTGGAGCGGCGGGTTGGCTCCTCTTCCAGAAACTCGCCATCGGCCAGATCCACCTCTGCTTCTTCGGCAGCATCGAGGAGATCGGCGGGGCCATCCAACAAAATGTCGTTGAGTTCGGGTTCGTAGTTAGACATGTAGGGTGTTGCTGATGTAGCGACAGAGGTAGGCAGTTCAGTGGGCTGAGAGAGGAATGGTCAGTGATGTGGAGCAAGTTAAGCTTAAGTGTTCCCCAACGGTAACTTCGCGCCTGCTCAACGCCTTACAGCAGTCAGAGGAAATCATACATTGACCTCTTCCTCAACCGGACCTCCTGCCCATGCCCCATAGGGAAAGGCTGAAGTAGCAGCGGAGGGGTCACACGGAGAGCGTGAGCCCCTTATCATAACTTAATTATAGTTGCATTTCTCAGCCCAGAGACATGAGAGCCAGCGTAGGATCCCCCCAGTTCAACCGTCACCGCCACTGCGAAAAAGCGTATTGTCCTCAGGTCCTCAGGGTAAACCCGGCAGGTCGTCCTTGGGGGAAGTAACCCATCCATCCTAGAGGGTCTAAACTTCAAAGGTAGCGTGTAGATTGCTTTGCCTATTCCAATCTATTCGATTCTATTCGATGAACTGTTCCCATTCACCTATCCCACCCAGCTGTGGGGGAGCCAGACTCCCCGAACAGGTCAACCCCCTTCCTCTGGGCGGACTGGGCTCTGCTCAGGCACTTGGGTTGGCCATAGCCCCGCTGACGGGGGAAAAGGTTTCAACCTTGGCGTTGACGACTCTATTGGCCATCGGTCTATTCTTTTTCCTGCGAGCTTCGGGCAAAGATCGCGTTGAGACTCGCGTCTATCTCAGCAGTCGCAGCCTGGAGGAAATGGGATCCGCTCTACGGGAGCACTTGGAAGGGCGCGGCTATCGTCTCCAGTCCGCCGATGCCGAGGGGATCGCCACCTTTGCAGGGCAGGGTCAGGCTAGCGTGGGGCTGGCCCTTTTTTTGACGGGGCTGGCGGGGGCGGGGCTGGCCTGTTTGGTCTTGGTGCTGCAGACCCTTGAGCCGGGGTGGGGCGCTTGGCCTTGGATGTTGGTGCTGGCCTCCCCCTGGGCGGGTTGGTACTACCGGCAGCGCAACCAACGCCCGGAGCAAATCCGCCTGAAACTGCAGGAAGCCGACGAGGACTCTGTCCCGCTCTCGTCCTGGGAACGAACGCCAACGGCTTCTGGATCCCACCTGTGGGTGGAGGGGCATCGGGATGAGCTGGATGGGCTGGCTGCAGCCCTGGGGTTACAAGAACGGGATCTGGATTAGGGGTAGGGGAGTCTAAGGCCAATCGGGAGAGAGAGGTGCTGGGATCAAAGACAGTTGATCCCCAACGGCGGAATCGGGGCTGCGATTGGGAGCGGGCTCTTTTTTGCAGTTCTTCTGGGCAGGTTGGCTTTTCCCTTGGTTTCTCAAGCCCAGGCCGATGCGGCTGTGTTTTTCCACCAAGGCCAGCACCTGTTCGGCCCGCTGGATTACCGGCTGGGGCAGGCCAGCCATGCGTCCCACCTCGATGCCATAGGAGCGATCTGCCCCCCCAGGCTGTACCTGGTGCAAGAAGATGATGCGATCTTGCAATTCCTTGACCACCACCTGAAAGTTGGCCACGTTGGGCAGCAAGGTCTCCAGTTGGTTGAGCTCGTGGTAGTGGGTGGCAAAGACCGTACGGGCGCGCACCTGAGTGGCCAGGTATTCCGCCACCGCCCAGGCAATGGAGAGGCCATCGAAGGTAGCGGTGCCTCGGCCAATCTCGTCCAGCAGCACCAAGGAGCGCTCGCCGGCGTGGTTGAGGATGTTGGCGGTCTCGTTCATTTCCACCATGAAGGTGGACTGGCCGGTAGCCAGATCGTCCACAGCGCCAATGCGGGTAAATACGCGGTCGCAGAGGCCCAACTCTGCCCGCCGCGCGGGGACAAAGCTGCCCATCTGGGCCAGGATTTGGATGAGCCCAATTTGCCGCAGGTAAGTGGACTTGCCGGACATGTTGGGCCCGGTGAGGACGATGAGATCCGGGCCGTGGGGGGATCCCAGCTGCACCGAGTTGGGGACAAATAGGCCCTGAGGCAGGGATTTTTCCACCACCGGGTGGCGACCCTCCTCGATCATGAGCCGGCGGTCTGTTGTGAGGAGGGGACGGGTGTATCCCTGCTGCACGGCCACTTCCGCCAGGCCAAACAGAGCATCGACGGCAGCCAGGGTCTGGGCCACTTGGCGGATGGCTTCGGCCCGGGATCCTGCCTCTTGGCGCAACTGCACAAACAGCTCGTATTCCCGCTGGTTGATGTCGGTTTGGGCTGTGAGGATGCGGGCCTCTTTTTCTTTGAGCTCGGGGGTAATGAACCGCTCTTCGTTGGTCAGGGTTTGCTTGCGGATGTACTCTTTGGGGACTTGGTGGGCCTTGGCGCGGCTGATGCTGAGGTAGTAGCCGAAGGCCTTGTTGAAGCCCACCTTGAGAGTGGGGATCCCAGTGCGGTCGCGCTCGCTTTTTTCCAACTGGGCAACCCACTGGCGGTCTTGCTCCACCTGCTGCCGCAGCCTGTCCAGCTCGGGATCCACGCCGGCTCGGATGAGGCCCCCCTCGGTGAGCACAGGGGGAGGGGAGGGCAGGAGGGTGTGCTCGATGCGTTGGCCCAGCTCAACCAGGGCGGGATCCACTTGCTGTAGGCTCTGCAGGAGGGGGGTTTTGGCCTCAGCCACCAGCTCGGCCAACTGGGGCAGTTTGCCCAAGGAGGATCCCAAGGCCACCATCTCGCGTGGGTTGGCGGTGCCCGATCCGACGCGGTTGGCCAGCCGCTCCAGGTCGTACAGAGAGTCCAGAAGGGATCCCAGGCGGGCCCGCAGAGAAGGGTTTTCCAAAAGCTCTTGGATGGTGTCTTGGCGAAGGCGGATTTGCTCCGAATCCCGCAAAGGCTGCAGCAACCAGCGCCGCAAAGTGCGCCCCCCCATCGCTGTGCGGCTGCGATCCAGCACCCAGAGCAGGGATCCGACAAAAGCCCCCTCTCGGATGGTCTGGGTGAGCTCCAAGTTGCGGCGGGTTTGGGGATCCAAGATGAGGTAATCCGTGAGCTGATAGGTGCGAGGGGGACGCAGGAGCGGATGGCCCCCCTGAGGAGAGGGCTGCACTAGGTTCTTTTGCGTCTCCTCCAAATAGTGCAACAGCCCCCCCGCCGCTCGAATAGCTAGGGGCAGCCCCTCGCAGCCCAATCCTTCCAGAGAGCGCAGGCCGTAGGTCTGCATGAGGTTCTCCCGCGCCACCGCCAGTTCAAAAGGTTCGGCTGGGCGCAGGGTATAGGCGTATTGGTTGGGGAGACCCAGGGGCTTCTGGGGATCCCCTGGACGGATGAGGCCTAGTCCCAGCCCCTCCTCGGTGGGCAGCAAAACCTCTGCCGGCTGTAGCCGGGCCAGTTCCTGCTCCAGTTGCTCTTGCCCCTCGCTTTGACACACCCAGAACTCGCCGGTGGAGACATCCGCGTAGGCCAGGCCCCAGCGGCAGGGAGCTTGCCTTGATCCTTTGAGCTGCACAATGGCCGCCAGGTAGTTATTCTGCCGCGCCTGCAGCAGCTCTTCTTCGAGGACGGTGCCAGGGGTGATCACCCGTGTTACTTCCCGCCGCACCAAGCCCTTGGCCTGATCTGCCGGCTCCATCTGGTCGCAGACGGCCAGGGCATAGCCTTTGGCCACCAACTGGGCGGCATAGCGGTCGAAAGCATGGTAAGGGATCCCGCACATGGGCACCCGCCCTATGGCCCCTGCTTCCCGCCCGGTGAGCACCAGCTCCAGCTCCCGCGACACCCGCTGGGCGTCCTGGAAGAACATCTCGTAGAAATCCCCCAGGCGGTAGAGCAAGATGGCGTGGGGATACTGCCGCTTCAGCTCCACATAGTGCTGCATCATGGGGGTGAGCAGGGCGGGATCCACCTCTAAGGCATCCCAAGTAGGCTCGGCGGAAGAACTCATGGCATCAAAACGTGGGCAAGCAATGGGCTGAAGGTTCGGAGTCTAGCCAACTCGGGCCGACCAGCTTGGGCCATTCTAGATCCAGGTCTAGATGAAGTTTGAGACGTTTCCCCAGCCCTTCTCCCCTGATTCCCATTTCGCGGTTGGTTGCCATGACCTCGCTCAGGGTAGTTGGATCCCCCCTGAGGTAATTCTGAATGGCTGGGCAGAGGCGCTGCCCGGTCTTGTCCAAAAGCCCTGAAGCGCAAGAGGGAGAAATTTAGGCACAAGCTATTGAAACTGACTTGCAACATCCAAGAAGCCTTGCTATTCTAGCGACTACGTTTTGTTGAGTTTGACTTTCAATAAAGCTCGGGAGGGAGGCCTGGCCAACTTGGCTGGGTTTTCCATCCCTCCCTTGCGGGCGGAGGGGGTTTCTTGGCCCCAGAAGGCTCTCTTCCTGGGCAAAGCTCGAGAGGTTTTCCCGGTGCTGGTCGATCGCGAGTGTCCGTATACAGAGGTTGAGGGGGGCAGAGGCTGGGGGCAAAGAAAGCGGCTGCTCTCGCCAATCGGTTTGACCTGTTTGCTATTGAGTTTCATTTTCCTAGTACTTTTGGTCTCGATTGCTTTGGGATCCGTTCCCATGACTTTCTCAGAACTCTGGCAAGCCCTGTGGGGGCAGGGGGATCTCATTCGGCAGACGATTGTTTGGCAGTTGCGGCTGCCGCGGGCGCTCTTGGCCCAGTTGCTGGGGGCGGCTCTGGGGATGGCAGGGGCCCTGTTGCAGGGGATGCTGGGCAATGGGCTGGCGGATCCCTACCTGCTGGGCATTTCGGCGGGGGCGGGCCTGGCGGCGGTGGGGTTGCTCACCTTGGGAGAGTGGACGGCTTGGGTGCCCCTGGCCGCTTGGGTGGGCGGGGTGCTGACTACCGTGTTGGTGTACGGGTTGGCGCGTACTCCCTCGGGACTGGCGGTGGAGCGGCTGATCTTGGCGGGGGTGGCCGTCAGCGCCCTGTTTGGGGCCATTAGCTCCACCTTGTTGTTGATGGCAGATGACCGGGTGCAGGTGGCTCTCACCTGGTTGATCGGCAGCTTGAGCGGGCGGGGCTGGCCAGAGGTGCAGGTGGCCGGGGCGTATATCCTGGTCGGCTTGGGATTGGGATGGGGGCAGGCGCGGGCTTTAAACCTGCTGAGCTTGGGGGAAGAGATGGCGGTGAGCTTGGGGATCCCTCTGGCGCGGACGCGGGTGGTGATTGGTCTGGTGGCGGCTTGGCTGGCGGCAACCGCTGTCAGTGTGGGGGGGGTGATCGGCTTTGTCGGTTTGGTGGTGCCCCACATGGTGCGGCAGGGGGTGGGATCCGATTACCGCTGGCTGTTGCCCCTTTCTGCCTTGGCAGGGGCGACCCTGCTGAGCGGTGCCGACATCCTGAGCCGTTTGGGCCCGATAGAGCTGCCGGTGGGGATTGTCACCGCTGTGATGGGGGCTCCCTTTTTCGGCTGGCTGCTGCGGCAGCAGGGGGCGGGGCGATGAGAGAGCCCATCCTGCAGGTCGAGGACTTGAGCGGGGGCTACGGATCCCGGACGGTGGTGCGACAGGTGAGCTTCAGCGTGCAACAGGGGGAATGGCTGAGCATTGTCGGCCCCAATGGTTCGGGCAAATCGACGGTGCTGCGACTGTTGAGTCGGGTTCTGATTCCCCAAGCTGGGCGCGTGTACTTGGGCGGTCGGGATCTGCACGCTCAACTCACTCCAAAGCAGGTGGCCCGGCAGTTGGCTCTTTTGCCCCAGCAGCAGCGGCTCCCGGCAGGGCTAACGGTGCGGCAATTGGTGAGTCTGGGGCGTTCTCCCCACCAGCCCTGGTGGGCGTGGCAGTTGACGCCGGCGGATCGGCAGCGGGTGGAGTGGGCTCTGGAGCAAGCAGGACTGGGATCCCTGGCGCTGCGGCGGGTGGAAACCCTCTCGGGGGGAGAGCGGCAACGGGCTTTTCTGGCGCTGGCTTTGGTGCAGGAGCCGCAGGTGTTGCTGTTGGATGAGCCCACCACCTTTTTGGATCTGCGCCACCAACTGGAGCTGCTGGAGCTGTTGCAACGGCTGAAGCAGGAGCAGGGCCTGACGGTAGTTACGGTGCTGCACGACCTGAATTTGGCCATTCGCTACAGCGAGCAGATTGCCTTGCTGGGATCCGGCCAGATGCAGGCCCTGGGGTCTCCCTTGGCGGTGTTGACCCCCAGCCGGGTGCGACAGGTGTTTGGCCTGGAGGTGGAGTGGATCTCGACTCCGGTAGGGCCACAGCTTTGCCCCCTGCGCAGCACAGCTCCAGCGGCAGCAAGGCTCCTCTCCCTGCCGGTGTCAGGGTGCTGAGGGAGGGTTTGTCCGGTTTTGCAGTGAGTTTTTCCTGGGGTGGATTTGAGGAGTCTGAGAGGTTATGCGCATGAACGGTCGTTGGTGGCGGGTGGTGAGTTTGGGGTTGAGTTTGGGAGTGGGCTGGGGATCCCTGTCCCAGGCTCAGCCCAATGCCCGGATCCCTGATTCGACAACTCCGCCGCTGTTGGCCCAGGCCACCCCTGCACCGACCACCCTGCCAGAGCAGATTAGGGAGCTGAAGGCGCAAATCGAAGCTGCCCGCCAGCGGGGGGATCAGGCAGAGGTGGAGCGGCTACAGGCCGAGCTTCGGGCTCTCCAGCAGGAAGGCACGCCGATCTTTAACCTGCAACAGGTCACCGTAACCGGTACTCGCACCGAGCGCACCTTGGCCGACTCGCCCGCCAGCATTACCGTCATCGACCGGGAGCGGTTGCGGCGGGAGCTGGTTCAAAACATTCAGGATCTGGTGCGCTACGAGCCGGGGGTGAGCGTGCGGCGCAGCGTTCGCTACGGCCTGCAGGACTTCAACATCCGCGGCCTCGACGCCAACCGGGTGTTGATCCAGGTGGATGGGATCCGCCAGCCGGAGCGATTTTCCTTCGGCCCCTTCACCATTGGCCGGGATACCTTTGAGCTGGAGGCCTTGAAAACTGTAGAAATTATCCGCGGCCCCGCCTCCACCCTCTACGGCAGCGACGCGCTGGGGGGTGTGGTGACCTATACCACCCTGGATCCAGCCGATCTGCTGGGGGAACGGGACAGCCATGTGGGCCTGTCCAGCCAGTACGACAGCAAAAACCAAGGGTACGTCAACACCCTCAGCTTGGCGGGTCGGCAGGATAACTTAGAGGCCCTGCTCATCTACACTCGCCGCGACGCCAGAGAGCCGGATATCCAGGCGGATCCCAGTTTCAAGGATCGGCAGACGGTGGAGGGAGACAATGTTCTGGCCAAGCTGGTCTATCGCTTCAGTCCCTTTGACAGCCTCACCCTGACGGCGGAATACTTCCACAACCGCACCACCACCACCTTTTCGCCCCGCAACCTGGATCCCGGCATCCGCTTTTTCAGGGAGACCATTGAGACCGAGCGCAGCCGCCTCAGCTTGGAATATCGCTACGCCAACCCCGATACCCCCGCTTTTGAGCTGGCCACCGTCCAGATCTACTACCAGCCGGCCCGCACCCAGGAGCCCAGCGTGGAAGAACGCACCCTCACGGTACAAGGTCGGCCCGTGCCTGTGCGTCGGGATACCTTCAACGAGCTGGTCAGCAACATTCTGGGAGCCAGCGTACAGGCCCAGAGCCGCTTCCAAACCGGGGATCTCTCCCACCGCTTGGTGTATGGAATGGAGATCTCCACCACCCGCAACGAACGTCCCCGCAACCGCTTCCAAACCAACCTGCTGACCGGGGCAGTCACCCAAAACATCCCCCCGGACACTTTTCCCACCAAAGATTTTCCCGACTCCGATACCGTGCGCTTTGGGCTGTATTTGCAAGATGAGATCGACTTTGGGGGCGGCAACTTTACCCTCATCCCCGGCATCCGCTACGACACCTACCGCCTCACCCCCAGCCCTGACGAAGCCTTCTTGAAAAGTGGGGCAGAAGCCGCCAGCCTGTTTGCCGATGCCATTTCTCCCAAGGTGGGCCTGGTGTGGAGGATTAATCCCAACCTCACCTTTACGGCCCAGTACAACACCGGTTTTCGGGCCCCTCAGTACAACGAAATCAACAGCGGCTTCACCAACCTGGTCAGCCCCTTCTTCCGCTACCGCACCCTTTCCAATCCCAACTTGCGACCGGAAACTAGCCAAGGCTTTGAAGTGGGGTTGCGGGGGATCTACCCCCAGGCCAGCTTTAGCTTGGCCGCCTACTACAACACCTACAACGACTTTATCGAGGCTTTCCGGGAGGTGGGATCCGAGCCTTCACCCCCCGGCCCGCCAGGGAGCCCGCCACCTCCACCGGTGACTCTCTTTCAGAGCCAGAACGTCAGTCGGGCCCGCATCTATGGTGTAGAAGCCACCGGGCAGTACTTCTTCAGCCCCGATTTGACCGGCTGGAGCCTCAATGGCAGCTTTGCCTGGGCGGTGGGGGATAACCTCACCGAAAACAAACCCCTCCTTTCCATTGAGCCACTGACGGCAGTACTGGGACTGCACTACGACGATCCCAGCCAGATCTGGGGAGCCAGGTTGGTGGCCACGCTGGTGGCGGATCCCCGCGACCCGCAACGGGAGGTAGTGCAACCGAACCCCAACGCTCCACCTCAAATTCCGTTTGTGCCCAAGGGCTACACCGTGGTGGATCTGCTGGGCTACTACAACCTGGACGACAACTGGCAATTGAATTTCGGGGTGTTCAATCTCTTTGATGAAAAGTATTTTCTCTACTCCGAAACCCGCTCTCTCTTTGTCGGCCCTGAAGTGGAACGGCGGGCCCAGCCGGGACGGCATGCTGCGCTCAGTTTTTCCACCCGGTTTTAGGGGCCAAGACCTGAGGCCGTGTTTACTCTGGATCCTGCTCTAACCGATGCTTGCCGAGCCACCTGCCCGCACCCCCAAGGGATCCCTCTCTCTTCTTCGGAAGTCCTGTCCCCAGCTTTTGTGGCGACTGCAGGGGTGGTATTGGCAGCAGGCGGGCATGGCCTGGGAGGCGGGGCTGGCTTGGTTGGCGTTGTGGCTTTGGGCTGGCGCAAGAGAGAGCGGCTGGCTGGAGTGTGCCGAGGAGCTGCTGCAAGAGGCTTGGGTGGCCGGCTATAGCTGGGCTGCCCTCTGGACAGCTTGCCAGGAGGGGGAAGATCCGCCGGGGACCGTCCTCCACCTGCGAGCCAGGGATCCCCGACCGCTGCGCCGGGAGGGGTTGATTTCCCTCCTCTTGCACCTGATGGCGCTGCTGGGGCTGGCTTGGTGGGGATCCCGGCCTTTATCAGACGCAGAACTCCGGATCCCAGTCACGCTTTTGCTGGAGGATCCCGAGCCACAGTTGCTCGAACCGGATTCAGAATCCATAGAATCTCTCCCACCAGAGCCAACAGCAGAGCCGCCCGGCCCGGCCCCGGAATCGCCCCCTGCAGACGATCTATCCCCACCGGAGCCTGTGCCCCAAGAGATCGAGATGCCAGCCATCCCGGAGGCTGAATCTTTGCTGGCCCTGCAAACTCCGACCCCTACGCCTCCACCGACCCCTACACCCATTCCCACGGCAAAGCCAGAACCCACCCCTACTCCTCCACTGACCCCATTACCGACAGCCACCCCGCAACCCACTCCTCCGCCACAACAGCCCACCCCAACTCCGGCGGTTACCCCCACCTCTACAGCGACTCCACTCACCTCCGCCCCGGTTACCTCAAGCACCCCTCTGCCCCGCTTTACCCCCTTGATCCAAGGGATCCGTTCCAGCGTAAAGACTGCCGCCGCTCCGCCTTCCCCCGGCAGCGAGAGCAGATTGGGGCCAAGGGATCCTGAAACCGGGACACCTAGCAGGACAGGTGCAGCTCAACTCCATTCCTTTGCCCCGACACCTGGAACGGCGGCTCCCACCCCCAGCCCCTCCCCACCGGCAGTGGCTGCCAATCCTCAGCCGGACATCCTGGCCCGCCCGATCCCCGGTCGCAATCCTCCGCCCCCCTACCCTCCTCAAGCTCGCCGTCTCGGCCAACAGGGGCAGGTGCTGCTGCGGGCCAAGGTCAATGCCCAGGGGCAGGTGCAGCAGGTGGAGATCGCCTCTTCCAGTGGGTTTCCCGCCCTGGATAGGGCAGCGCAGGAGGCGGTGCAGCGGTGGGAATTCAGCCCGGCCTTGAGAAACAACGCCCCCATCGAGTCTTGGGTGGTGGTGCCCATCCAGTTCACCCTCAATTGATTGCTGTTTGGGAATTGTTTTGGAGATTGTCTATGCTGTCTCGTCTTTCTCGCCGTCAACTGTTCGCCTTTGGTCTGGCCAGCGTGGGGGCCTGGGGAATGGGGCGTTTGGCCCAAGCCCAAGGTCGGATCCCTCAGGAGCCACTCCTGTCAGCGAGACAGAGTCCTTTTCGTCGGGTAGCCAGCCTCACCACCTTGACTGCCGATATCCTCTATCGCTTGGCCCCCGATAGGTTGGTGGGGATCCCTGCCGGTCGTTTGTTGGAGGAGGATCCCCGCTTCCAAGGCTTGACCCGCCTGGGGCTGGGCAACCAACCCAACCTGGAGCAGCTTGTGGCCCTACAACCGGACTGGGTGGTGGGGGCCAGTGGCTTTCACGAGGCTCTGGCAGAACGGCTGCAGGAGCTGGGGATCCCCACCTACCTCACCCGCGTGGACAGTTGGGCTGCTTTGGAAGAGACGATTGCCACCCTGGCTGCTGCTTTGGGGGCGGATCCCGATCCCTTGCTGCGGCAGTATGGATCCCTTTTGCCCCAGGAACTGCCCCGCGTTCGACCCAAAACCTTGCTCTTGGTGGGCACCCAGCCGATTCTTTCTCCCAACCGGCAAAGCTGGGCCGGGGATCTGCTGGAACGCTTTGGCGCGGACAATCTCACCGCTACCTTGCAAAGCCAAGGGCCTTTTCGGGGCTACGTCACCCTTTCGGCAGAGCGCATCCTGGAAGCCAACCCAGAAGTTCTGCTGGTGGTCAACCCGGAGGCGGCGGATCCCTTGGCGTTTTTCCGTTCCCGCCCCTTTTGGAATCGGTTGCAAGCCGTCCAAACTGGGAAAGTTTATGGATTTGACTACTACGGCTTGGTCAATCCCGGTAGCTTGGAGAAAATTAGAGTTGCCTGCGAGCAGTTAGCCCGCATTTTTTGAACGGACTTGGAGTGTCTGATACATTTACGCTGAACACTGCTGAACATCACTGTTCAACTATGCAGCGATAGCATTCTGTTTGTTTCCAAACAGAATGGCGGTATCCCGCAAAGCTTTGAGTAGAATACCCAAAGCGCAGTTTCCGTGTCGTCTTACTACCAATTTTCTGCTTTGCTTTGGCTACCATGTTGGCAGACTCGAAAGTAAACAGAAAGATCAACTGGTAGTAATCCGTACTGAACATATTATACATTATTTTCAGTATAGTTGAGCTTATTATTGACTAGAGTCATGCTCTAGTCCAAGCTATAGCGGGTCAGGCGCTGCACTTGCTCGGGAGCAAGGCCAAGCTCTTGGGCAATCTGAGCCGACACCTGGTCTGGATCCAGTTGTGGAAATTCAAATTCCAGCTTGCGCAGGTGGGGATTGGTGGTAGTCACCTCCACCTTAGTGTAGCCACGGGAGCGGCGGATCTCCGCCTGAATGGAAAGAATATCCAGAGCCAAGGTGGCTTGTTGCTGGCTGCGAATCGCCAAAGGTTGCTCTAGCCGGCGAGGACGGCTCAGCGCTTGGCCCGTCACCCACTCTCCCCCCGCCACAAAAAGAAGCCCTGCCAAGGGCAGCACCAGCCAAAAATCAAACCCTAGATCTTGCCACCGATGGATTTTGGGCCACCCCACCGTTGTTCTCTCCCTTGCAGAGGGCTATTTCCGTGATCCATCCTAGCCTGGGCAGTGGGAACTGGCCGTCTTGGTCAACGGCGCACAGGACGATGCGAATTTTGCTGGTGGAGGACGACCCGGAACAGTTGGAGCTTTTACAGGCTGCCCTGTCCAAGTGCGGCCACGTGGTTGACTGTGCCAAGGAAGGGGAGATGGCTGCCTGGCTGATGGAGGAGAAAGCCTATGATCTCCTGATTTTGGATTGGATGCTGCCGGGGCCAAGCGGGATCCAGCTCTGTCGGCAATACCGCCAATCGGGGGGATGTGCGCCGGTGCTGATGTTAACTGCCAAAGACGCAACATCGGATGTGGTGCAGGGGTTGGATGCGGGGGCGGACGACTATTTGGTCAAGCCGGTGGATCTGGTGGAGCTGCTGGCACGGGTGCGGGCTTTGGGACGCCGTTCCCACCAATGGCAAGGAGACAGCCTCAGCCTGGGATCCCTGCACTTGCACTTGGCCAGCCTGACCCTAGAGCGGCAGGGGAGGCAGGTACAGCTTTCGGGCAAGGAGTTTCAATTGATGGAATACCTGATGCGCCATCCCAACCAGGTGCTCAGTCGGGGCCAGATCGAGCAGGCGGTGTGGGAATGGGGCTGTGAGCCGGAGAGCAATGCCGTGGCTGCGTTGGTGCGGCGGTTGCGGCTACGGTTAAAAGAGGTGGAGGCCCAAGATTGGCTGGAATCGGTGTATGGCCAGGGGTACCGGCTGCGCATAGCCTCTCCAGAAGAGAACCCATGAAAGCAGTTTCTAGGGGGTGGCGATGGAGGTGAAAAGAGCTGAACACAAGCATTCTCTCCCATGGCTGGGCTGGAACTGGGTTTCCCTGGCACACCCCCTTCAGCCGCACCTGGGGCAGAAGGCTGCGACAAGAGGGACGGGATCCCTGGTGTTTCACCACAGCCGCCGTCGCTTGGCCCGCAGCTTTGCCGGGGTCATGGGGGGGATCCTGCTGGTGTTTGCCGCCGTCTTCTACCGCTTGGAAGTGGAGAACCAGTTGCAGGCTTTTGACGAGGAGCTGCAGGTTCAGGCCGGGATCATGGCGGCAGCCATTAAGTACGAGCTGCGCCAGGGGCAGTGGCGGTTGGTGTTGAACGAGGTGCCCTTTTTGGGGGGGAAAACCCAACCCCTCGACCATCACTTGGCCTATGTGCGCTGGTTCGATCCTGCTCCCGGCACCGGAAGGGAAAGCTTGGGATCCCTGCGCCAGTACACGGGATCCCGGCCTCCTCTGGAGCTGTTTGACTTGGATGGCCCGCCTCACCATCTCCAACTGGGTTTCCAAACGGTGGAAGGAGAGAGCGGCTTACTGTTGCGCCAGCTCACGCTGCCGGTGCAGCAGGAGGAAAAGCTACTGGGCTACTTGCAACTGGCGGTGCCCCTGGAACCGCTGCAACTTACCCTGGGTCGCTTGCGCTGGGGGTTGGGGATCGGGATCCCGCTGACGCTGGCGTTGATCGGCGGGGCCGGCTGGATCTTGGGGGGGCTGGCGATGCAGCCGATTCGTCGCTCCTACGAGCAGTTGCAACGCTTCACTGCCGATGCTTCCCACGAGTTGCGCGCCCCCCTGGCCGCCCTGATGAGCAATGCTCAAATGGCTCTGCTGGCCCCGGAACAAGCTCAACCTCGCCTGGAAAAGGTGGTGAGCGGTGCCCGCCGCCTCAGCGTGCTGATCGATACCTTGCTGCAGTTGGCCCGCCAGCAGGGATCCCTGCCCCTGGAGGATCTGCCGCTTCTGAATTTGCGAGCGCTGTTGCAGGAGCTGAGCGAGCAATACCGCCCCCAAGCTGAGGCCCTTGGCCTTCACTGGCAATGCCACCTGCCTGAGACGGATCTTTCTGGGGGTTGGCTTGTGCGGGGGAACGCTGCCCTGCTGCGGCAGGCCATCGAGAACCTACTGCGCAATGCCCTGCAGTACACCCCTGCAGGCGGCACAGTGCAGGTGAGCCTGGAAAGCCAGCGCCAGCGCGCTTACCTCCACGTCAAGGATACAGGCATTGGCATTCCCCCCGAGCATCTGCCCCATCTGTTTGAGCGGTTTTACCGGGTGGATGAAACCCGTGCTCGCCATACGGGTGGGTTCGGTCTGGGCCTGGCCTTGTCCCAGCAGATCGTCACCGCCCATCGGGGATCCCTGCGAGTGGCCAGCCAAGTGGGAGAGGGATCGATATTTACGGTAGAGCTGCCCTTGTCATCTTCAACGTCATTTTTCTCCGCCATTCTCAAGATGAGCCGCGATAACCCAAACCGGCTTGTCCTGTCGATTGGAGTCTATGACCAATGACGATTCGTTCCTCTTTTGCTCGCGCTCTGGGTTGTTCTCTGCCGATTTTGGCTCTGCTCACCCCCCTGGTGCTGGGATCCCCGGCGCAAGCCCAGCGGGGCAGACGCTCTGCTCCTGAAGCCACAGCTCCCCTTCAGGTACAGCCAACTTGGCAGCGCCCGCGGGATCTTGAGCGAGCCAGCCGCGATCTGGCTAAGGCGCAGCGACACCTGGCCGAAGCCAGCTTCCTCTCTCAGCGGGGGTCTTCCCCAGAGGCTGCCCGCCTTTTGGAACACGGCCAGGAGAGTTTCACCAACGCCCAAGCCTCACTTGAGGCGGGGAACTTCTTCGCCGCCCGCGAGCAGGCCAAAGCAGCGGAAAACTTAGCCAAAGCAGCCAAAGTTCTCTATGAGGCGGAGCTGGGTTTTATGGGCCGCCCTGGCCGTTCCTTCTTCGAGGCCCCTTTCCGGGCTCAGGAGTACCTCAGCCGGCTGCAAGCGGAGATGGCCTTCGCCAACATCAACTCCGGCAGCGTCTCTGACCTGCAGAATCAAGTGCAGAACCTGTTGAGCAACGTGAATACGGATCCCAGCAGCTACACCTTCGCCGACTACAGCCGTAGCAAAGCTGCCCGCTACTCCGCCCGCGCTGCCCTACACCTGTTGGCGGCTGAGCGCCTCGGGGGGATGACTACCCTGACCAGGCGCTGATCTGGCCTACCCGGAACTGGGGATAGAAGGGATCCCTGCTGGCTGAGTTTCCGGGGTTAACCCCTCTATCTTCTCTGGCCCCTGCTGGAGTTGGGTTAAAGTGAAAGCCCCCAGAGCGGGGGCTGTTCTTCTCGAATACTGACTGATCGCGTCTTTACATCTCCCTTGGTGTACCTGCGTTTCCTGCACCTGTGGCACTTTCGCAACTACCGGGATCAAGAGATCACCTTTGACGCGCCCAAAACCATCCTGGTGGGGGAGAACGCCCAGGGCAAGACCAACCTGCTGGAAGCGGTGGAGCTGTTGGCCACCTTGCGCTCGCGGCGGGCCAGCCGGGATCGGGAGCTGGTATACCAAGAGGAGCGACAAGCCCAGATTGCCGCCACGGTTGAACGGCTGGGTGTGGCCCATGAGCTGGTGATGGAGCTGCGCAGCAGCGGCAGGCGATCCCTGAAGGTGGACGGGCAGGTGCTGCGCCGCCAGGCGGACTTTTTGGGACAGGTGAATGCCGTGGTGTTCTCCAGCCTGGATCTGGAGCTGGTGCGGGGCGCTCCGGAGACGCGGCGCCATTGGTTGGACGGGGTGTTGCTGCAACTGGAGCCGGTTTATCTCGGCCTGGTGGAGCAATATCGCCAGATCCTCAGGCAGCGCAACGCCCTGCTGAAGCAGGATCCCGCAGCTGCCGGCGACAAGTTCTCGCAGATGGCCTTCTGGGATGCCCAACTGGCCACCACCGGTAGCCGGATCATGCGCCGCCGCGCCCGGCTGCTGCAACGGCTGGAGCCTTTGGCTGCTCACTGGCACCGGGTCATTAGCGGTGGACGGGAAACCCTGACCCTTACCTATCGACCCCAAGTGCCCCTGCCGGATCCCCAGGCCAGCCCCGAAGTGATCCAAGCCCAGTTTTTGGCCGAGATCCGCGCCAAAGCCGCCGCCGAACACTCCCTGGGCAGCTCTCTGGTGGGCCCCCATCGGGATGAAGTGGAGCTGTGCATTAACGGAGTTGCCGCCCGCGCCTATGGATCCCAAGGCCAGCAGCGCACTCTGGTTTTGGCTCTGAAATTGGCGGAGCTGGAGCTGATCGAGCAGGTGGTCAGGGATCCGCCCTTGCTGCTCTTGGACGATGTGCTGGCAGAGCTGGATCTGCACCGGCAAAACCAGCTCTTGGAAGCCATTCAGGAGCGCGTGCAAACCTTGGTTACCACCACCCACCTGGGATCCTTTGACGCCGGCTGGCTCAAAGCCGCCCAAATCCTTCAGGTGCAGGGGGGACAGCTTTTTCCCGACAAAACAGGGGGTGGGATCCCGTAGGACAGGCCGGAGCTCTGGCAGTGAGGGAAACCCTATCTGGGAGGGGGGCTGGGGGTGGTCGCGTCAGCGGCGCCGAGCGCTTGGGCTTTACAGCCGAGCGCGATCCAGGCTGCGGTATTGAATCGCTTCGGCAATGTGGGTGGGGGCAATGGCCTCCGCGCCCTCGAGATCGGCGATGGTGCGGGCCACCTTGAGGATGCGGTCGCTCCCCCGCGCAGACAGGGCCAACTTTTGGATGGCGCTTTCCAAGAGCTTGCGACAGGGATCCGAAAGGGAGCACCACTGCCGCAGGTGGCGGGATTGCATCTGGGCGTTGCAGTGGATCCCAGGCTCGTTTTGAAAGCGCTGCCGCTGCCGTTGTCGTGCCCGCTCCACCCGCCGCTGCACCGCTTGGGAAGATTCGCCGCCCTGGGCGCGGACAATTTCTTCCGGCTTAAGGCGGTTGACCCGCACCTGCAGGTCGATGCGATCCAGCAGCGGGCCGGAGAGCTTGGACCAGTAGCGCTCCCGCTGTTGCGGCGTACAGGTGCAGGGGTGAACGGGATCCCCGTAGAAGCCGCAGGGACAGGGGTTGGTGGAGGCCACCAGGGTGGTTTGGGCGGGAAACTCTAGGGAAACGCGGGCGCGGGAGATGGTAACCTTGCCATCTTCCAGGGGTTGGCGCAGCACCTCCAGCACCTCCCGCCGGAATTCCGTCAGCTCATCCAGGTACAGGATGCCATGGTGGGCCAGCGAGATTTCCCCGGGCTTGGGGTAGGGGCCGCCACCCACCAGCGCCACTGCCGAAGCCGAATGGTGGGGAGCGCGAAAGGGCCGCTGGGCGATCAGGGGGGTCTGGCGTCCCAGGTGCAGGTTTTGCCGCAACAGGCCGGCTGCCGAGTAGATGCGGGTGATCTCCAACATCTCTTCCCACTGCAGCTGGGGCAGAATGCCGGGCAGTCGCCGCGCCAGCATGGTCTTGCCCGCTCCCGGGCTGCCCACCAGCAACAGGTTGTGCCCGCCGGCTGCCGCGATCTCCAGAGCCCGCCGGGCATGTTCTTGCCCCTTCACATCGGCCAAATCCAGCAGGGGTTCCGTTTCGGTTGGCAACATCTGTTCTGGCTGGATCCGCACCGGCTCAACTCCCTCTGGGTTTTGCAGCCAGCCCACCACCGCCGCCAAGGAGGGCAGCCCATACACTTGGATCCCTTGCACCACCGCTCCTTCCGGCCCATTTTCCTGGGGTACCACCAGGCGGCGGATCCCCATCTCGGCAGCGCTGGCGGCAATAGGCAGAACCCCGGCCACCGGGCGTAGGGTGCCGTCTAGGGCCAATTCCCCCACCATCAGGGTGTTGGCCAGCGCTTCCCCCTCGATCACCCCGGAGGCCGCCAAGATCCCGATGGCAATGGGCAGATCGAAGCTGGGGCCCTCTTTGCGCAGATCGGCAGGGGCCAAGTTGACGATGATCCGCCGCTGGGGTAAAGCAAAGCCGGAGTTCTTGATCGCCGCCCGCACTCGCTCTTTGGCCTCCTGAACGGCAGTATCGGGCAGTCCCACCAAGGTGATCTGGGGCAAGCCACCGCCCACATCCACCTCCACCGTAACCTGCACGGCCCGGAGTCCCAGCAGAGCGGCAGCAGTGACTTGGGCAAACAATGCTGTCACCTCCCTCGGATAGTTCTTTTACCCTTTGCACAAGTGGCCGCAGGCCTATTCTGTCCCAACACGTATCCTGGCCGAAATTGGGATCCCCACGCTGCCGGCTGCATTTGCCCAAGGAGAATGTCACAATCATCTCAGGTTTTTCCTGCCCCCAAGGAGGCACGTCGGTTTTCGCAGTCGCAGTCTTTAATGAATGCGGGATCCCGGATCCGAGCTTGCCGAATGGCTCAGGCTTGGGTTGGCTGTTGCTGCCGCCTTTGCGCAGTACAGCAGCGGTGAGGCTATGTTCTGACCAGGATGGGAACCCCCAGGGGGGGATAGCAGGGATCCGGATCCCTCTGATCGCAGCCTGCACCTCCAACCCAGATTTCCCCAGCCATTTGCCCTTTGGCAGAGGTCAAAAGGCGGGCACACCCCTCTGCCGACAAGCCAACAGAGGGACGACCCCATCTCTAGGAGGCTGATGCCGGTGGTCTTTCCTGCTGCTGAACCCCCTTTCGAGCGTTTCTCTGGCTCTGGGAAAAAGCGCGCCCTAACCTGGAATGAACTGGAGGAGCAGGTGCAGCAGTTTGCCCAGCGCTACCGGGGGCAGGTGGTCCAGCTCAGCCCGCCAGAGCTGGCGGTGGCGCTGCAGGAGTTGTCGGAGCTGACGCAGGCGCTCGCCCTGGCAGCCCATCTTGCCGAGGGTTGCGAGAGCAGCAGCCTCCCAACAGCGATCCCGGCTGAGGCCGAACCAGAGATGGCCTGGACGAAGGCAGACCCCAGCTGGAGGGATCTGGAGCGGGTCATCTCCCTGCAGAGCCAGCTGTTGTTTTTCCCCCTGGAACTGCAATCCCTGACCGCCGTTCCCCTCGGCGAACCCGCAGCTGAGACGCCGCAGGAGCGAGAGGATCGGCCCTCGGATCCCTTGGCCGCTGCTTGTGCCGAGCCGGAGCTGCGCCCCTTTCGCCAGTTTTTGTGTCGCCTCCTGCAGCAGCGGGGTCACCAACAACCGGAGCCTCTGGAGTGCCTGCTCCACCAACAGTACCCAACAGGAAGGTTAGCTTGGCGGCAGTTGTGGCAAGTGACCCTGAACTCGCCTGCTGCGCTCCCAGAGCACACTCTTGTCCAGCTGCAGAGCTTACAAACTCACGCCAGCGCGGAGATCCGCTGGGTGGCCTACCAGCGGCTAGTCCAACACCTAGAAGCCCATGCCGATCTGGGTGGGTTTATCCTCAGCACCCTGATCCGCGACCACCTGTGGGAGGCCCAATGGCGGGGCTATGACTCTGCTGCCGAGCTGTATCTGGCCCGCCAGGGCCTGACTCAGACCTTTTTGGAGAACCTATTGGAAGGGATCCGCGATCGGTTTGACCTGTTCCAGCACTATTACCGCCTCAAAAGCAGAACAATGGGACGTTCCATTCGCATCTGCGATCTGCATGCGCCCTGGGGGGATCCCGTGCCGCCCCTGACCTCTGCTGAGGCCACCTCTCTAATCTGGGCAGCCCTGCAGGACTTCTGCCCCGAGTGTGCGGCCCAGGCCAAACCCTGGCTGCTAGAAGTCGGCTCGGCAATCGAGGCAGACAAGCCCAATCGCGTCAGCGAAACAGAGTCCTCGTCTAGACCAGGAGAAACGGGATCCGGCGGGAGCGAGCTCCTGTTGAAGGTTCTTGCTATCATCAGCCAGCGGCTCCGGCCTGAGGATCCCCAAGTTTGGCTGGATCTGGAGGAGATGCAGGGGAGTTCCGCACTGCTGCCGCGAGCGTGGGGGGTGCAGGCTCACACCGTCTTTTTGCAGCAAATACTCCTGGATCACCTGGTTGCCTCAGCAGTGGGATCCCCTCGCATGGGCAGGCCTGCTCTTTACGACCCAGAGGGGCAAACTGCTCCGCAGCGCTGGCGGGAACGCTCCGGCAGCCTCCAGTTGGCCCAGGCCCTGTTGATACACCATTTGGAAGCCCAGTTGCAGGCGGTGTTTTACCAGAGCTTGATCAGTCGGCTGGAGCTGATTCTCTATCGGTCGGGGCTCCCCGCATGGGAAAATGTGGCAACCTATCCTCTTTGGGTGAGCGAAGAGTGGTTGAAGCTGTGTCAAGAGCTGTGCGGAGATGCGGTGGAACTGTTGCCGGAACACCAGTTTTACTGGGTGGGGATGCCGGAGCTGTTTCTCCACCCCTTTAGTGCCTATCAGGCTAGCCTTGCCAGCCTGGTGGCCTTGGCCTGTCACCGCCGCTATCACAGTTCTCCGCGCAACTTTCTGCCCCACTACCTTCGTTGGTTGGCCAGCCCGCCCGGATCCCTGACTTTGGCAGAAACCACCCAGATGCTGCAGGCGGATCTGAGCGACCCAGAGGGAGTGTTGCAGGCGCTGGAGGAGCTGGAGCATTGGATCGAGACGCTAGAAAAGCTGCTGGAAGAGGATCCGGATCGCTGACCCACCCTTGTTCTCTTGGACGTAGGCATGCCCTGCGGCGGGAAGATCCTGCGCCCGACTCCTGCGAACCCACTCCGGCAGCACCAGCCATTAAAGCGCGTCCCTTCCTAAAATGGGCAGGGGGGAAAGGGCAACTGCTCAGCCAATACGAACCCTTTTTCCCTCGCACCTGGAACACCTATCACGAGCCCTTTTTGGGGGGTGGAGCGGTCTTTTTTCATCTGGCCCAAGGGATCCCATCGGGTTCTCGACACTTTGTTTTGTCGGATATCAACCCTGAGCTGGTGAATGTGTATCGCTGCGTGCGGGATCACGTGGAGGAGATCATTGCCCTGCTCAGCCACCACCAAGCCCACCACAGCCGGGATTATTACTACACCATCCGCGCGGCTCGATTTGAAGATCCGGCGCAACGGGCTGCCCGCCTGCTGTATCTGAACAAGACCTGTTTTAATGGCCTCTACCGGGAAAACTCGCGGGGAGAGTTCAATGTCCCTTTGGGCCGTTACCGTAATCCCCGCATTTGCGACGCGGAGAACCTACGGGCCGTGGCACGAGTTTTGCAAGGCGTGGAGATCGCGGTGCAGCCGTTTTGGCAGGTGCTCGAACGAGCCAAACCCGGGGATTTCGTCTATTTGGATCCCCCTTACTATCCCCTTTCTGCCAGCAGCAGCTTCACAGCCTACAGCCGGTTTGCCTTCGGCGAAGCGGAACAGATCCGCCTGCGAGAAGTGTTTGGAACATTGGCCGACCGAGGCGTGCAGGTGCTGCTCTCCAATTCCGATTGCCCCTTTGTGCGGGAACTGTACCGGGATTACCCCATCCAGACCATCTCTGCCAGCCGTGCCATCAACGCCCAGGGCCACAAACGCGGTCCCATCACCGAGGTCTTGGTGCTGAGCCATCCCAGCCTGGCCACCGCCTGCAGTGGGCCGGAAGAGATCCCGTTTTGCCCCGGAACCATCTAGGGTAATGGATGAGCAGGTCGAGATCCAAGGCGGGATCTCGAGCTTGGACACACTATTGCTCCGCAACGCTGACGCGACGAGACAACGGGAACAACAGCGCATGGATCCACGAGAAATTGAGGCGTTGGTACGGGCCGCCCTGCCCGGTGCGAGAGTACAGGTGGAAGACACGGTCGGCGATGGCCACCATTTCCAGGCCATTGTGGTGGCGGAACAATTCCAGGGCTTGCCCCTGATCAAACAGCACCGGCTGGTGAATGAGGCCCTGAAAGCTTACCTGCAGGATGGCCGCCTACATGCTTTAGCCCTGCGCACCTTTACCCCCGCCCAGTGGGAGCAACTCCAGGGGCTGGATTCTGGTTCATCAGCCAATTGAGCCAAGAGGAGCATTCCCAGTCGGGCTGTGCATCGCCTCAACTCCTCTCTCCCTTTGAGAAAGGGGCTGAAGCTGTCGCAAACGGGAATCTTGACATCCTCCCCGGCCTGAAGGCCGGAGATTCCTACCACGCTGCGCATGGATGGCTCCTTGCGCAGTCGTCTCGGCGGGTTCCTGCTTCCGAC